>JBGTCM010000528.1:0-7917 GCA_041748795.1 Pyrinomonadaceae bacterium | reverse complement strand
GCCAGCCGGTAATTTGCCAATGCCCGGTTGAGTCGCTCCGTCTGCACATCTTCGTCGGTGGCGTCCGCGGCGGCCAGACTCGCCGTTTGCGCCAGGGCAAAGAAGATTCGCGGTTCACGCGAATACTCCTTCATCAATTCCTTCAAACGGCTCTCGGCATTGATGTAGTCTTTCTGTCGCAGCACCTGCTCAATATCGGCAAGGCTTTTGAGCAGAGCTGAAACCTTGGCAGCCTCGGCCGGAGTGTAAATCGGCGTGACTTCTATCTTGCGCGCACTCAAGCGAGCCTGGCGCGCCACCAGCGCTCGTTGACGCGCTTCGGCGTTTTCGGTCAACCGCCGCGATTCGCGCGTTGGATCGAAAGAATTGATCATGTCGACGAAGAAATTCGCCACGTCGAAGCCGGAGCTTTCGACGCCTTTGAGCTGTTCAGCAAAGAAGAAAGACAGCACCGCTCCTCGTTCATATTGTTCGGCTAGTCGCTCGACGCTCTCATCTTGTATCGCGGTAGTCATCGCCTGAAACTCTTTGGTGATCGCTTGCCGCGTCGCGTCGTCTTTTGCAGCAGCGAGTTTGGGCCGAGTTTCACTTGAGAGTTTCTCGAGCCGAGCAACTTCTTCGAAACGCGCATCAGCCGCCGCCACGAATGACCTTGAAACCGTAATAAAAACATCCGGACTCACCGTAGCGCCTGCTTTTTCTCTGGTAGTCAGGAGCTGCTTGATCGGTTCTCGTCGTGCAGCAATCGCGCGATTGAATCGTACCAACAACGGATCGACGACATATTGCAGGTAGCCACGACGCAGTTCGGATGCGGCTGGGTCTGTGCCCTCCGGAAGCACTGCATAATAGTCATCGCCAATCACGCGGAAGTTAATAGCACCTGGCGCACCGAGTAAATCGGGCACCACGAAGAAGCGCCGCTGTTGTTCTCGAGTTGTGTAGGTTTGCGGCGCATTCTTTTTCCGTCCCGCAGTTGGGGCTCTTGTTACCACTCGTTCGAGCGTAACCGTAACGGGCCGCGTGTGAAGGTAAGACAAAACGTCTCGCACAACTTCGGCTGTCGGTTTCCTCAAGCGGTCGCCTTCAGCCTGGTAAGCGCGTGTGTAAGTCGGAATCCGTTCTTCTATGCTCGACTTGCGGTAGAACTCCTGGACCAGCGGCGCGAAATCGAGCACCTCAAGCAAACTCGTAGGCAAGTCTTCTGATCTCGCGGGGGCCTCAAGTGTTGGTGGTGGACCTAACGCAAACGCCAGAGACACGTAGCGCGCCGCCTGATCGGCTGCGGTTGCGGGCGCGGCAAGTTTGTTGCGCTCGTAGAAACTGCGCATTTTCGAGCGCAAATCCGGATCCAGCTCCGCAAGATCTTTTCTAACCTGCGCTCTGAACACAGTGGGTTCAGCTCCTGCGGGTGTCGGGTCAAACCCAGCTGCTTCGAGCGCCGCCATCATGATGATTAGCCGCGGCTCGATGTAGAAGCTGATGCCATACTCGGCGAGATCAAAACTGGCGGCCTCTCTCGGCGGCACTGTCTGATTGCGCGCTGGGCTTGGCGCTACCTGCGAGTAGGCAAACGTAGAACTCAAGGCGGCAAGAACTGCTAGCGAAAGAAGCTTCATCATATTAGAGCTGATAACTATTGACTACGTAGATTGACGGGAGATGTAAGAGATGCATAACGTGGGCGAAAGCGATGCCAGATAGTCCAAGTCAATGACAATTAGTCATCCCAACGCGGAGCGATCTCATTCACACCGTGCTTTAGCCCGGTGGACAAGCTCACAGAAACGATCCTTGAACCGTTTCCAACGGTTTCCTCCGCGGTGCCATCAAAAACCGTTGAAACGGTTCTCCTTTTCTAGCAGGTACCTCTGGTCACCGGGCTGAAGCCGCGGTGTGAATGAGATCGCTCCGCGTGATCGCCGGTGTTATTACCCTTCCCACTAAAGCCTGCGCTCTAAATTGCGCCCGCCTTTCTTCGACGGTGCGTCCTCAAAAGCCATAATGTTACCGGATAAGCAATTACCGAACAAACGACCGACAACACCGTGGCGCCAATGGTAAAGGGCCAAACGATTTGCCAACTCTCCCGGAATAGTTGCCGGTAGTAATCCGCGGTAAGTAGATGAGGATTCCGCAGCAGGTCGATGCCTTCGGATGGAATCCGGAGTGGCTCATTCAGGATGAAAGCGCCGATAGCGTAGGACGCGATAATAATAGGGACGAGCGTCAGAAACGGGTTGTTAATAAAAGTTCCCGCGTAAATTGCGACTTTGTTAAAGCGAAACAGGAGGGCGATTGTGGTGGCCAGGATTGTATGAAGACCGAGTAATGGTGAAAACGCAATGAAGACGCCGATGGAAAAAGCAAGCGCCGTCCGCTCCGGTGGATCATCCAGGGCGAGCAGACGGCGAAAAGTAGAACGCAACATAGGAAAGGTGTCGGGTATCGGGTGTCGCGTTTCGGAAGATCTGCTGACACCTGAAACCCGGCACCGGGCACCCTATTTAAAACTGCTCAGGGCTTCAGACTCGTTGTCGTAAGAGTCGAACACAGTCAAAAGCTTTGTGATAACCAGGAGGTTTTGAATTTTCTCCGTCAGGTTCAATAACTTGAGTTGCCCGCCATCGCGGCTGACGGTCGTGTAGTTGGCTATCAACTCACCGATTCCGCTTGAGTCGATGTTTTTCACTCCATGCAGGTTGAGAAGAATCTTCGTCTTACCCTGATCGACCAACCCGCGAATGGAATTACGCAGCGAGACAGCGCCTTCACCCATTCTCACCGATCCATTCATGTCGAGGATCGTGACGTCTCCCGCTTGCCGCTCATTGACTTCGAGTTCTGCCATCTTTTATCTCCCTTAAACTATCCGACATCGTTTGGTAGTGAGACCGACAATTACTTGTAGCTGGACAGGGCCTCGGCCTCACTCTCGTAAACGTCAAACACTGTGAGCAGCTTCGTAATTGTTAAGAGGTCTTGAAGCTTCTGCGTCAAATTGAGAAGTTTCAACTCGCCGCCATCCTTGTTTATTGCGGTATAACTTGAAACGAGTTCACCAATGCCGCTCGAATCGATATAACTGACGCGAGCAAGATTTAGAAGAATCTTTTTCTTCTGCTCTTCCAAAAGGCGGCGGATGGCCGTTCTCAGCGCAACGCTGCCCTCGCCAATAGTGATCTTCCCATCCATATCGAGAATGGTCACATCTCCGTTTTGGCGCTCCGATATGTTTAGCTCTGCCATTTCAGCAATCTCCTTTAACCGGCTTGCGAATCCAAATCCAACAACTAACTAAATCTTTTTCATCATTCGCACAGTAGTTCCACCTTTGGGGTCTTGCAACCACTCAACCTCATCCATCATGTTGCGCATAAAAAAAATACCGCGCCCGGAAGTCTTCAAAATGTTCTCGCCCTCAGTCGGGTCGGGAACACTGCTCGAATCGAAGCCTGTCCCCTGGTCATGAACTGTGATCTCAAAAGCTCCGGGAATGATCTTCAAACTCACGTCCGCAAACTTCGTTTCATCGAGTTTGTTTCCGTGGAGCACGGCATTTGTAACGGCTTCGCGCACGGCCATGTCGATGCCAAACGCGACGTCTTCGCCGACACTTGCGCGAGCCAGGAATTCAGAAACTGCTTGAGCGGCTTCCTCAACAGCCTCGATACGGCTGGAAAATCTGAGTTCAGTCGTCTCTAGAGTCACATTAAAAGAAGACACTGGCGCTCCAAGAGCCATGGTGTGTGGTCTCGGCTATTTTGAACTCCTAACACTGTCCGAAGGTTCGAGGGTGTAACATGCTGAGCTATCGGCTGTCAATTGTCGGACCGAACGCGGTGGCCGGAGGAAGGGTGCCGGGTGTCGGGTGTCGGGTGCCGGCTGTCAGAAATAAGTTATGGGTAGTGGAGGGAAAGCCGAATCGAGATTGATAATCCCTGGATTTTCCCGACACCCGGCACCCGATACCCGATACCTTCTTCGACACCCGGCGCCCTCACAAAAAAGGTAATATTGAATTCATGAAAATCAGCCCCGCACGGCGCATAAAAGGTAGGGTCAGTGTTCCCGGAGACAAATCCATCTCTCATCGCGCGGCGTTGATAGCCGCGGTGGCTAGCCAGAGTTCTCAGATCTCAAACTTCTCTTCCAGCCGGGACTGCGCTTCAACACTTTCGTGTCTCCAGGCCCTGGGAATTACGGTCGATCGGGACGGCAACGACGTGCTGGTTGAGGGGGTTGGCAAAGGCCAATTCGTCACCCCAAACGAACCACTGGATTGTGGAAACAGCGGCTCAACGATGCGCATGATCGCAGGAATATTAGCGGGTCAACAATTCACATCGATACTTACCGGCGACGATTCACTGCGTTCGCGCCCAATGGCACGAATCGTCGAGCCGCTCGAAAGAATGGGCGCCCGCGTGCTTTCTGAAAACGGAAAACCGCCGCTGACTATCGAAGGACGCCAGCCACTGGCAGCGATTCGGTATGAACTACCGGTAGCCAGTGCACAGGTGAAGAGTTGTGTACTGCTCGCCGGCCTAAACGCGCATGGCCGGACAGAGGTAGTCGAACCACCCGGGTTTGCGACGCGGGACCACACCGAGAGAATGTTGGAGTGGTTTGGCGTGCCTGTAGAAAAGGGCGACGACACTCGGGTTTCGTGCGCCATTGTTGGCCCAGCCAGTATTGGTGGACGTGAAGTGCGGATTCCCGGTGACTTCTCCAGTGCGGCGTTTTTGATCGCGGCCGCCGCTTTGCTTCCCGATTCGGAACTGGAAATCGAAAACCTTGGATTAAATCCGACGCGCACGCGGTTTCTCCATGCGTTGCGTTCTGCGGGCGCGCGGATCGAAGTTGTAGGGGAGTGGGAAGATTGCAACGAGGCGGTCGGGACGGTTTCTGTTCGCGGCACATGGCAACCGCAACCGTGTCAAGAAGTCGCCGGGCCAATGGTGGCCTCTTTGATCGACGAGCTGCCCTTGCTTGCTGTGGTCGGCACTCAAGTTCCCGGTGGCATAGTTATTCGCGATGCTGCTGAACTGCGGACCAAAGAAAGTGATCGCATTGCGGCTACGGTCAGCAACCTACGGGCGATGGGTGTTGAAGTTGAGAAGTACGATGACGGCCTGGCGCTTGAAGGGCCCGTATCGTTGCATGGAGCCACTCTCAATGCACATGGTGACCATCGAATCGCGATGGCCTTCACGGTGGCCGCGCTCATCGCGCGCGGCGATTCGGAGATACTCGGAAGCGATTGCGTCGAAATTTCCTTCCCTGGGTTCTTTGAGCGCATTGAGTCGATCGTAGAAAGATAAAGCTGTGTCAATGAACCCACGTCTGATCGTCATTGCCGGCTTTATGGGTTCGGGAAAAACGACGGTGGCCCGAGCGCTCGGGAATTTGCTTGGTTGTGATGCACAGGATCTGGACGAGTCGATAGCTCGAGGTGAGCAGCGTAGTCCTAAAGAGATTATCGAGCAGGAGGGCGAAGACAAATTTCGCCAAATCGAAACAGTCGCGCTGTCGGCATTGCTGAAGAACGACGCTGCCGGCGTCGTTGCGCTTGGTGGAGGAACATGGACTATTCCAGCGAATCGCAAGCTCCTGGCGGAGCATGGTGCGATTACGATCTGGCTGGATGCTCCCTTCGAGCTGTGTTGGAATCGGATTGAAGCAGCGCACCCAAAGCGGCCCCTCGCGCCGTCGGAGGAGGCTGCGAGACAGCGGTTCCAGGAACGACTTCATACGTATGCGTTAGCAGATTACCGAATAGAAACTAGTGCAAGCGACAGCGCCGACGAGATCGCAAAAACGCTGGCCGCGTTAATTTTGCCAGGGGGCGCGAACAGTTAAACCAACAATCTGTGGTTTGATTTTTGTGCTTTTGAACTTTACCGAAGTCGCGGCTCTGCCGCCGCACAGTGCGGTAAGGCTATGCCTTACCGGAGACGCTCCCATCAAATTCTTTTTCCTGAGGCTCAGCCTCAGGAAAAGGGGGATTAATAGGCTGTTTTCGTAAGGCAGAGCCTTACCATACAGTGCGGCGGCAGAGCCGCAAATTCGGGCAGAGTAGAAAGTTGAGAGTGCCTGGCGCCAAAGCAAAGCAGCAAACACTTAAGATGGGTTATGTCGAAACCTTTTACACAAACCAAGCTGCCTAAATCGGACAGAACCCTGAAGAACGCCTCAAACTGGAAGTCGTTCGCCTCGCCCAGTGGGGAAGGCTTTTACCAACTCCAAACCGAAGATGTAGGCGACATACCTGTCAGATTGTTTCTCACACCTGAGCTGCTCAACAACGCCGAAGATAATCTCTACCGTCAGATTGTTAACGCCACCCGCTTCCCTGGTGTGAAGTTAGTTGTAATAACGCCTGACGCTCACTATGGCTATGGCGTGCCGGTGGGTTGCGTGATCCTCACGGACGCCGAAACCGGCGCCGTGGCGATGGGACCCGTGGGTTACGACATTGGCTGCGGCATGATGAGCGCAAGTTCAAACGTACCCTTCGATCTTGCTACACCCGAAATGAAAGCTGCATTTAACCGCGCCGTTATGGAGCGCGTCCAAATGGGCTACGGCGGCAAGAGCGATCGCTTCGGCCATCTTTCTGAACAGGAGTTTAATAACCTCGTTCGTGGCGGCGCTGAGCACTACGTCGAAAAATACGGCGCAACATTCGATCGTAGCCGCGCAGAACGACATCGCATTCCGGTCGACGACGAGTGGAAAATCCCAAAAGGCGGCAAAGGCAAACCTGAGCGCGGTATGGACCAACTCGGCAGTCTTGGAGGTGGCAACCATTTCATCGAGTTGCAGCGTTCCGAGATGACCGGCACTCTCTTCGTGCAGGTTCACACGGGCAGTCGCGGGTTCGGACACGGGCTGGCAACTAACTATTTTGAGATGGCGCGTGAGGCGCGGCCTGATGCCGTCACTGACATTGACCTCGGCTACTTCACTCCTGATTCTCCTCACTACCGAAGTTATCTAAACGCCGTTGCCGCGGGCGGGAATTTTGCAATTCTCAACCGGCTGATAATCTTCGAACAAGTCGCCTCAGCATTTCGCGAAGTATTTGGCTCCGACCTCGAGTTGGTTTATGAAATCAGTCACAACCTGGTGCAAAGGGAATGGCATCCGGATTATGGTGACGTCCTGGTCCATCGTAAAGGCGCCACGCGCGCGTTTCCCGCCGGTCATCCATCTCTTGAAGGAACGGCGTGGGAATCAACGGGCCATCCCGTGCTGATACCCGGTAGCAACAAAGACTACAGCTACATCCTTCGCCCGCTGCCCGGCGCGGTTAAGAGCGGCTTCTCAGTTAACCATGGAGCCGGACGCAGGCTGTCGCGCGGGGAAGCCAACCGCACACTGTCGCAACGACAGATTGATGAGGAATACGCGGCGGCTGGAATCCTTGTAAACCTGGACGGACGCGTGCCGCTCGACGAAGCGGCGCCTGCATATAAGTCTTCGGAAGAAGTTTTGCGCGCCGTAACCGAAGCCGGATTGGCTGAAGTTGAGCATAAGCTCTGGCCACTTACCTCACTCAAGGGCATTGACGAAAAGAAGCGCGGCCGCAAACAAAGAGGCAAGCGCGGCAAAAGATCGAGTCAACACTACTAGCCACTGGAAACATCCTGCCGCCGTGGTGTCTACACCAAGGTAATTTTTCCAAGATCTCCGGATGAAGCGCGTCTTATACAGCTTCGTTTCGCTTTACTTGAATCACACGGGAAGAGCCTCTCGCCAAATTTTCAGGTCGTAGCTGAGGATGGCTCACTTGTGTATGCGTTGATTAGACGTAGATAGGAAAACGACTGTGCTAAATCATCGCAGCCTCAGCCTGCGGAGCGGGCGATAGCGTAAAGACTGGGGTGGAGCGCAGCGGAACCCCAGGAATCG
>JBGTCM010000527.1:0-11392 GCA_041748795.1 Pyrinomonadaceae bacterium | reverse complement strand
CTTACTTCTTCATTCCCCGTTGCAGCACACTCTGGATTTCCAGCGCGTTTGGCACTCCCATAATCGTCGCCGGACTCAATCCAAAGGGACCACCATCGGTGTTGGCCTTAAACGTTATGCTGTCGCCCTGCGCGTAGGCATAAGCGAGCGTTGGGGGCATGTCGGCCGCCATCGCTTTGATAGCCTGCTGCTGCTCTTGCGGCAGGTTCTGTGCGCGGCTGGCAATGCTATCCGCAAAAGGCTGAACCAGCGGCGCGAGGTTGTGATAGAAGATGGCGGAGAAGTTTGCATTCCCGTCCGCCGGTAAACCTGCAGTGAAACGCGATGAGCGAAGCAAGGTGTAACCCTGATCCTGGGCACGCACTGAACGCTCCACCATCGCCCGGCTTGGGCCCATCACCACATAGCCATTAACGTAAGTGTAATTGACTTCCACCAGGCCGAAGTCGCTCGACTTGAGCGTGTAGTAGGGACGGCCACCAATTTCAGCCCGATCCCAAACCAGTCCGCTCTTGCCAAACCTCGCGGCTTCTTTGTTTACTTCTCCGACAATCCGCTCGAGTGCTTCCTGCAGATGCTGCGAATCATTTACTTCAAACACCATCTTCCAGGCTGGGGTTGGCAGAATCGGCCCATCAATCGCAAAAGCAAACTCGCCACCGAGCGGCGCTGCAATGTCCTTACGAATATCAACACCACGCTCTGCCATTTGCTTGTCGAGGTTTTTCCGCAGGTCTGGCGAAACCGTCTCGATTACTCCGAGCAGATCGTCCACCAGTCTCACGGGATCCTTGACCACAAACCCGGCCACCACGTTGGCATCCGGCGAAATGTATTCAAGTGAACCCATCGGCGCGGGCGCAGCCAGCCACGAAGGAATTCCACGCTGTGATTCACTGAAAGAGACCGTCGCCTGCGTTTGGGTTTTGCCGTTAGCCTTCTTCTGATCCAGGACGAAATACTTAAGGTTCAAGATTCCGAGTTGTTTCAGAGCGTTTTCACTCTGCGCTGCCGAGGTCGTCTCTTTCGTGACCGCGCTTTTCAGTAACTCCGGTTTTGCCTTTTCAATAAGCCGCTCGAGATTGGCGGCAACCACCAGACCCGCGCCCTCCTGATAAACCTGAGCTATGCGATTGTGGAAGGCTGTGGAAGTAAAACCACTCTGTCCACCTCCGCGTACGACGCTGGTAACAGCCTGAAGCTGCTGCAGCTTTGGACTGGCAGCAAACAAGTCGTTTTCAATCCAGACGAACAACTCATTAACCTTCTTGCCGGGTATGACCGCGGCCGGCGTTTCAGTATTCGGGTCGGCAATGAAGCGAATCTCCGGTCTCCCCTGCTGGTTGCCTGCGTATTTCGCAATCTGCTGCTCGAGGAACGGCTGGAAGCCGGCCGAGTTTTTCAGCTCAGCGAGCACCAGCGGCGCCACCGGGTCACCGTTGCCATCCATCGAGACTGACACGGCAATCTCATCGCCGAGGTAGTCGCCGAATTCGCGAATCGTTCCCATTACCTGATCAACGTTGTGACCGCGTTCGTTCGAATTCTTCTTCTCGTACCATTGGCGTAAGACTGCGTTCTGATTGATGCGGTCCTGCATGATGCGATGCGACTCAACAATGGTCGACGTCAGATTTGGAAGCGCCGCGTAAACGATGGTGCTTTCCGGCATCAGATCCAACAGATGCGTTGAGTTTCGAACTCCGGGAAGAGCTACTTTACCTAGCTCCTTGTTTAGCGAAGTGAAGGCAGCCAACGTCTGTGCGTAACGTGCAGAGTTGCGGCTCCATGCCACTTCATCTTTCAGCGCGACTTTTTCAATTGATGCACTGGTGGTCGCCTGCTCTCCGGCGCGGATTACGCGTTCATTGTTGGCATGGTCCAGATGTACTTCGCCTTCAATCACAGACACGCGCGATCCTTTGGTCCCGTTGTTAACGGAGAAGATCGTGCCGGTTACGGACACGCGTGAATCGCCGGTGTCAACGAAGAGATGCTGTTTTCCCTGTTTGGCGGCTTCAACCAGGATCGCGCCGCGGTCAAGGTGAATCGTGGTTCCCTGAAGGTTCTTGGTTATGTAGAACTCAGAGCGATCCTTAACTTCGACGACCGAGCCGTCACCCAAACGAATAAACGCATGCGCGTCTTTAGCAGTGCGCAGACGATCTCCCTTTTGCAGCTTATCGCCGGCCTTAACAGGAGTGCTGCGGGTGTCGGCGATTTGATAAACCTGGCCTTCAGCAGCCTGCACCGTCGCTTCGAGGTTACCGCCGAATGGCGCCAGACGCTGAAACAGCGGCAACGCCACGAGTCCGACTCCAATCACCAGCACGGCCGCGATGCCCCAGCGAAGGACAACCGGCGAAACGCTGTAACGCTGACTGACGGCCGCTTTTTTCGCGGGAGCCATACGGCGCGAACGAGCATCCTTCATTGCCTTGCGGCAGGGGATGCATTCGTGTGTATGGTCTACCAGCAGCAGCGAACGGGCCTCTGATAAGCTCCCGCTCAAGTACGCTGGAATAAGTGACTGAAAATCGGCGCAGTTTTCAATTCTCTCAGCCGATACCGCCTCAGTCGTTTGCGCGGGGGCCTCAACGGCAATGCGCGCCCAAACACGCTCCGCCGCGTTATTCACCACCGCCGGATCGACCTGCTCGGTCCGCATTTCCGCTGTTGCCTTGTCGAGGATGGCGTCAAAATCATTATTGCTTTTCATGATGTTTCTCCAGAAAGTGCCCAATCTCTTTTTTTAGTCGTGTGCGAGCGCGATGCAGTACCACGCCCACTACCATGTGCGAAGTGTTCATCATCTTCGCGATTTCCTGATTGTCGTACCCCTCGTAATAACGCAGCACGAACATTTCCGCCGCGGTCTTTCCCAAACGCGAAACCGCCACTCGAATAAGTTCATGTAACTCTCGATCGGCGTGCTCGGCTTCCGGGGTTTGAAACTTACTCTCGAGCACGTCGGCATCCAGATCGCTGATGCCCACCGACCTCGAGCGCGTGCGGCTTCGCATCAAGTCAAGCGAGGCATTTATCGCGGCGCGGGATAGGTAGGCTTCAGGGTTTACCGAAAGGTCGTAGCCTTCCGGGCTCTTGACGAGCCGCAAAAAGACGGTTTGAAGCACGTCTTCCGCGTCAGCCGGGCTGCCGGTAATGCGGTGCGCCGTGCGAAAAACGCGGTCGTGGTGCGTTTCGAAGAGAACTTCGAGTTCTCCGGGGGGTTCTTTCACAAGTCTCAATGTTTGAACAGCTGCCAGCACAGTTGCCTCCTGAAAATCGCTTTCCACAGTTACAAACGAGCCTCAGGAAGATTTATTAACACGATTTCTTACGGAACCGAGCGCGGAAGCGCCGGATGCTGGAGTTAACCTGGCCTTTCAAGGAAAAGCATCCGAAAAGGCGCGAAAATACCAAAGGGCAAGCTCTTCAACAGCGATGCCGAAGTAGTCTTTAGCATCCGGCGCTACCGCGCTCGGTTCTGTATCCGGGGTCTAGCCTCACTCCAACTCCTGCATCTGCGGCTCTGCAGGTTGCTTCGAGTTTATCCAGGGCCGCAATTTCCTCAGCCGCGCACAGTCAGAAAGACTTTCACGAACGATGGGTGAGGACAATGTTGTCACCCTTTTCATGCCGGCCTTCCAGAAACTCATCGCGACCACCGTGACCGGCGAGTTAACCGCTGAGTCAGAAAGTCAGAGGTCGGAAGTCAGAGGTCAGAGGTCATGGGCGCGTAGTTCAGAGTTCAAGCTTCAGCTTGCGTCTTTCGCAACGACACAGCTACCGCGGGTTGCAGCCTTATCGACGAAGCAAGATCAGTAAGCCAGCCAGAATGGCCAGCACCGCCAGAACCATGGTTACCGTTGGTGAGACTTTGACATCGAGCAAGGGCAAGAGGCCTGTGATTATGAGCCAAATTCCCAGCAACAGCATGCCTATGTTTCTGCTTCCCAATCCTTCAGTGAGTGCCATTTGATACTCCTATTCGAAAAGCGTTACGGTCCACGAAATCACACGAAGCAACACGAACAACGCTGTGTTGGAGTGATTCCCTAATCGTATTAATCTCCTCCAAAATGACCGGCAATGTCAGCAGACCTAGAACAACGATCCTTTGTCGTCCTCGATCATCGCCTTGCGCACCAGAGGGACCGGTGGCCCACCATATTTCAAAAACTCGTCGTGAAACGACTGCCACGCCTGTTTCCCTCCGCGTGACGCGGTCCAATCGTCACGCAGTTTGCGAATCATCAGTTTGCCCATGGTGTAATTGAGATACGCGGGATCAAAGGTGCCTCGTGCCGCTTGTTGTCGCGCAGTCGCCGAATCCTGATAACCCTGTTCCTGAAACAGTTTCTCCGACTCAGCGACCGTCATCCTGCCGGTATGCATGCCAATCGCAGACAGGAAACGAACGTTCCTGAGCATGGCATTCAACAGTTGGCCAATGTGCGTTTCCGGATCACCGTTACCAAGTCCGGCGTCCCACATCATCTCCTCTGTGTAGTGTGCCCATCCCTCGGCGAAGGCGTAACCGACAAACACCTGTCCAAACTTCGAAGGCGACCGGTTGGCGTGAAGAAACTGCAGAAAATGACCTGGCCAAACTTCATGGACTGACGTGAACAGCAGGTTTGCCTTACCTGGAAGATAAGCGTCCTTTTCAGCTTGCGACCACCCCGGATCGGGAGGCGCAATGTAATACGTGGAAGGCAGGCCTTTTTCATATGGACCAGGAATATTGATATAGGCAAAGTTCCAACGTCGGTAGGCAGGTGCTTCGGCTACCAGCGCTTCCTCTGCGCCGGGAATACTTACCAGCTTCTTTTCAGCGATGAAAGACTTTAGTTCAGTGAGTTGCTTGCGGGCCATCTCGACCGATCCACCAGTTGGTTTGTTGTTCTCCGCTTTGCCTATGCACTCCAAAATCGATTTACCCGGCGCATATTTGGCGCAGGCATCGCCCAGGGCCACCTGGTTGCGTTCCAGATCTCTCCTTCCGATCCCTTCCAGTTCATCGAGCCTCACTTCGACCCGTTCGGTTTGCCTGAGCATCTCGCTGAATTTCTCGGCGCCCAGTGCAAAATCATCTGTGGCTTGTGGTTCGAGCGTCTTGAACCAGTCGTCGATGGCCTTCATGGCCTTGATAGCCGCCGAATTTGCTTCTTTGAATTCTCTCTGCAGTTGCTCGTCGTTCACCGAAGCAAAAATCGCGGGCACATCCTTTTCGTAAAATGAAACCAGTCCCCCGAAAGTTGTGTGACCGATCGCGACATATGTCTTCGGCATGGGAGTCCGCAGATTCTTACGAATCTGGTCCAGCGCGCCGGGAACCGCCTTCGCGTAAGCAGTGTAAGCGCGCATACGCTGATCGAGCGGAGCATAGTTACGCGAGACGTAAACATCAGGATCGATTCCGCCGGCATAATACTGAGGACATCGATAAGGCCACTCGGCTGAAGAGAGCCAAAAGAGATCCGCATCGACAATTGAAAGGACGTAATCGCGCTCCAGCCGCTGGCGTTCGGTCAACTTCGAATCCCTAAAACCCGAAGCCCGCCCCCTTTCAGAACGCAAACGTTTAATCTCACTATTAATCCCCTCCGCACTCCAGTCGGGTAACTTGCCGTCGAATTCATGCCGGCCGGCGATCACCGCGAAATCCGGGCGGGCCACGAAATATGCTTCAAGAAATTCGTTCAGATAGGAATCCCAGGATGTGTCGCTTGCGCTTATTGATGGTTGCCTCGACTGACGGTTCTGGCAACCGGCAATTGACAGGGCCAAAGCGAGGGCAGTGGTCAGTATGAGCCGAGGCAGAAGTCTGTGTGACATTCACTTCAGTTCCCTTCGACTGGATTGCTGTTTGGGGCTTGAAGTTTATGGGAGCGTGAGTCGTAACGCAAACTGTTAGTTTGCGGACGATGTCTTGTTGACGCGGTTGATGCGCCTCAATTGAGCGGTTCCCAGTCCGCGCTAGCGGACGAATGATAGTAGCCCACCGATTCATCGGTGGGATCAGTGCGGCATCGTGAGCTTCAGTCCGTGAAGCGGACGACTGACGACCGGTGATAAATGTCGACACTTGCTATGCCCGTTTCAAGCGCTTTGAAAGCACCTTGGTCAGGAGGAACACCGTCTATTTACAGCCGCCGAGACTCAGAATACAAAGCGCCGATCGTACTCGATTCCGTGTCTTGTTAGAAGCTCCAGAAACTCCTCCTCGAAACTTTTCTTCCGGTGATGTTCCTTCTGATTGTTTATGTATTCGATAGTTTTCGGTACTTGGGAAGCGCTAACGCTAAATGCGCCGTAGCCTTCCTGCCATTCAAACTTCTTTGATCTTGGAAAAGTGTCGTTTACCCATTTCGACGATCCTCCTTTTATTAGCTGAACTGCTTTGGCGAAACTCATCATTCCGGGAAGCGACAACAGTGCGTGCATATGATCCGCTATCCCCCCTATCGCTAGCGCCTTCATTCGATTTTCTCTCGCGATACCCCCAATGTAGGGCCATAGGCGGGATTCAAGGTTTGAATCTATAAATGGTTGTCTACCTTTCGTGCTGAAAGTGCAGTGCATGAGATTGCTGACATAGGAGTGCGACATGACAGTCTCCTTTCAATCGTCCGCTTCACGGACTTCAATTTTGTTTCGGCATTGATCCCACCGATAAATCGGTGGGCTACTATCATTCGTCCGCTGCGGCGGACTTCGGAATGATCGCTTACGCAGGTGGTACTGACATCACTTCCTATTGCCCAGTGCCTCGAGTCGCTTCCGCGCTTCTTCAGCCTGCGGACTCTTCGGGTAGCGATGGACAATTTCGCGCCAGCCTTCACCATCGTAACGGAAGCCGTTACCGCCGCCGGCTAAGACAAAAGTGATTCCCTGCCGGTTGTATCTGTCGAGGCCGTTGTAGTTGAGGAAGTAACTGAAGACCGGCGCACCGCCGGCATTCATTTCGCCCGTGTTTAATCTACGAGAAGCGTCGCGCGAAAGATGGACTGCCGCCGCCTCGGCTGCCAGTGAGTAAATCATCAACACTTCAGGACGCAATGGAGAGAGTCTGAAGGTGTCCAAAAAAATCCGAGCTCTTACAATTCGATCAAACTCGTCGGAACCCTTTATCAGCTTCAAGAGCCTGACGTCGTCACCATCGCGTGCATGAGAGACTACTGCATCGCGCTGTATCCAGCCGCCAGTTCGTCTCGTCACCTTGACGCGAAAAAATACAACTCCTTCTCGACTGGTTTTTGCTCCGGTGATGGCCACGAATACGCCGCGGCTTATTCGCCGCAACAACATACCGGAAAGCTCCGGGCTCGCCCTCAGAGCTGACAGGCGTTCATCGACAACCACCGCCAAACGTCCCCCAGCAGGCGCGCGTCTTTTGGCTGATACCGTCGGTTCTAAAGCGCAGAGGGAAACGCACACAAGTATTGTTTGTGAGATTCGGATCAGAGCGCGATTATTCACGGCTTGCCTCCTCCAGCAGATTGAGGTCGAAAGAGGGTGATTAGCCGCGCGCCGAATTTTAGCGGGAGACGCGTCGACGAGTTAGATCTGAAACTGACAGCTTGACGCCAGCCTGCGCAGTGAGGATGCGATTCGTAAAGGACGCATGATGAAAATGGCAAATGGCCACAGCCAGAGCATCGGCTGCATCGTGCGGTTCGGGAACGGTGGCCAGCGAGAGCAAAGTCTTCACCATTTGCTGTACCTGAAACTTCTCCGCGTTGCCGTGGCCAACAACTGTTTGCTTGACGCGCCTGGGCGAGTATTCATGAATCTCCAGAGCCGCTCGTTCAGCTACCAGCATGGCGACTCCGCGGACCTGTCCGAGTTTCATCGCGACTTTGACGTTAGTCGCAAGGAAACCATCTTCAATCGCACAAGCTTCTGGACTGTGACGATGAATGATCTCCTCAAGGGCGTTAGCAATTCTCAGAAGCCGTGCGGGAAACTTCTGGCCCTGTGATGCGCGCACTACGCCACACTCGAGCAATCGGTAACGAGGGCCATCGCCTTCGATGACCCCCCAACCGGTTGTTTCGCTACCCGGATCGATTCCGAGGATTCGCATAAAGAATGAGGATTGAGCGGCCGCGTTACTGAATCTAAAACGTAGTTCGTTAAAGCGCGGGCAGTATACTACACGGCCCACTATTCCCATTCACTTTTATTCAGCGAGGTAGCGACGGGCCGTTACCAGAGTTTTTGCATCGACTTTAAATAGTTAGAGGTTGGGAAGAGGGGCATGCCCCCGCGTAAGGATCGATGGCAACTGACGAGCGGAATTAACCGTGGTTCCGAGCCTCGAGCTATTTCTTTGATTGTTAAGGAAGGTTTAGCTCCGCTCGTCAATTGCCATCGATCTTTTAGGCGGGGGCATGCCCCTCTTCCCAACCTCTAACGATTTCAAGCAGGCTACTCTTCCCAACCTTTAACTATTCAAAGTCACTCCTTGAGCTGATACCGTGCTGACCTCATAACACTGTGAGCCTTTCACGCGGCTGTCTGTTGCGGAAAGAGATCCGCGAGTGCCTGGCGCGCTAACGATTCCCATTCTTTCCCGCTTGGTGCCCATTCGAAACTTTCGTAGTAGGGCCTGCCTCCGTTTGGTGGAGCGGCGAAGTCGTAGACCAGTTGCTTTCGAAATCTTTCCGGACCAAGGGGAGAAAGATCCAGAGTCTCGCGTTGAGTTTCAAAGCACTCGAACATGCGTCGCTTCAATTCAATCGCTCGCTCATCAAGCAGAAGAGTTGTTGTCTCTCCGGCGGAGCCCAGAAATTCAGGCACCTTAGCCTTGAAGTCTGGACTGGGGTGAAGCGCCATCTCAAACAAGACAGGCGGTCTCAGACCATTATCCTCCATCAAACGTAGAGCAGAATGAGTGGCAAAGGCCGTCGCGTCATGGTCCGGGTGTCCGCCTTCGTACGGATGTGTAACTACAATGTCCGCTCCAGAATGTTGTAAGAAAGCGGCGATCCTCCGCGTCAAATCAGTAAGGTGGAGCGATGCGAAATGATCCGGAAAGTTTAATTCGACGACGCGATCTGCCGGCACGTGTGCAATAGCCAGAGCGGATAGGCACTCCTGTCTCCGCACGTGCGCGTATTCGGAAGGATCTTTAACGCCAGCCTTAACCGCATCATCAGGAACATGGGCTGCGCCATTAGTAACGTGCAGTATCGTAACTTCAACAAGTTTCGAGATAAGACATCCGGCGCCCACAATTTCGTCTGCCGGGTGAGCAATAATCACCGCGCACCGTGTAGCGGCATTAAGATCGCCGGTTCCAAAGAGCCTGGCATGGGCCGAGCGAGCTCGCATTCGGCGCACATTTTTAATCGGCTGAGTCATTGACCGCCACCCCGCGTTCAGCGGCGGCAACGGACCTTAGCCTCACCGCACCTCGCATGGAATCGAGACATGCATGTGGTCTAGGCCGATACGAACAGCACTGCCGCCTGGGCCTAAAAGTCCGGAGGAGAAATGACGCAGGTTAATTGAATGAAGCATTAGCACCCGCTTTCTATTCTTTCTTCCCTCTTTTGGGCCTTACGTCGTCGAAAACTAATCAACCGCCATACCAGAAAACGGTAAATGGTGAATGGTGAGTGGTAAATAGCTGGCAAGGCTCTGCACAAAGAACTCGGCCAAGCCAAATAAAAAAGAACCGGAAGCGGTGGCGCCCGTGGGGCCGCTCGTCTACGCAGGCGACGGTTCACAGTGAAACCCCTGGCTTTTTCTTACCCGCTTCCGGTTCTGATACCCTTCGCGAACCCCTTCATTCGACTTTTGTGCGACGCTAATCCGAAACCACTCACCATTCACCATTATCGGTCAGCATTAATCGTCGACTTGCGTGAAAAGGCACTGCCTTGGTTTCTTGTCAGGCCGCCAACGGAGAAACTTGGTGCCGTGACGAAAGCGTCCGCCAGTGAAGTGATCGTATTGAACTTCCACCACCAGCTTCGTTCGGAGCGGTTCCCATTCAGCTGATCGCCTGGTGCTCCAACGGCTCGGACCACCCGGCTTGTTGCCTGTAAAACCCGGCGGCTTTATCAGTGGCTCGAGCTTCGCAGTTAGTTCCTTCTTCTGAGCTTCGTTAAAGCTGGACGTAAAGCCGCAATGGTGTAGGAGACCTTCCTCGTCATACAAACCCAGCAGCAGTGAGCCAACGACCTTTCCTTTAGACGCATAACGGAATCCGCCGACTACGCAATCCGCCGTGCGCATCCTCTTGACCTTCTGCATGCCGTCGCGCTCGCCCGAGCGGTATGGAAGATCCAGGCGCTTGGCAACCACGCCGTCCAGTTTGATTCCCGTAGTTGAGAGCCACTCACGCGCTACTCTGATTTCGCTGGTCTTCGGTGATAGCTCGATGGTTTTGTTTTTCTTGAGGTACTTTTTCGCAAAACTCTCGAGCCTGGGGCGACGCTTATCAAGCGGGAGATCAATGAGCGCTTTGCCACTATCGTCAACTAACAAATCGAAGACAATAAACTGCGCCGGGGTTTCACGAGACAGCTTCAGGACGCGACTGGCAGCCGGATGAATCCTCTGAAGTAAATCGTCAAACGACAGTCCACCTTCGACGGGGATAACCAACTCGCCGTCGAGCACAAACTTTGAAGGCTTTAGGTTGAGCACCGCATCGACAATTTCAGGAAAGTAACGCTCCAGGGGTTGGCCGGACTTTGATTGGAGTTCGACTTTATCGCCGTCACGAAATGCAAGGCATCGAAAGCCATCCCACTTCGGTTCGTATACCCAGCTTTCGCCTGTTGGAATTTCACTCACCAACAAGGCTTCCATCGGCGGATAAGGCGGTTTGATTGGCAGAGTCATGCGACCAAGATTAACAATTCAGAGACGGCTGCGGTAGATCCGAGCTTAGAACAGAAAGGCCAAGTGCCAGATCTTGGTTCTTTGTTCTTGGTTCTTGGTTAGTTGTCAGTTGTCAGTTGTCAGTTGTTAGTTGTTCTAACGCAACCGGCAACTAACGACTGACAACTAACAACTGACCAAGAACAAAGAACAAAGAACAAAGCTCCACGCACCTCCGGCATCGCTCTTGCTCCTATTCAGCATGAGTCCTGATAACTGCAATCTGTGGCCTATGGCCGTGCAAACCGGACAAAAAACCGCGCTGGCTTGTACGGTATAGCTACATCTGAACCATTGGATAACCTATGAGCAAACCATTTCAACAGTCCCCTGAAGAACCGCACGAACCTCGTGAAGATACTGTGTCCATTTGGATGGATACGGCTGAGATCCCATTAGAAACTCCGCTGACGGAGAGAATAACCGCGGATGTCTGCGTTGTCGGGGCAGGTATTGCTGGAATGACGACGGCGTACTTTCTGGCCCGCGA
>JBGTCM010000526.1:0-7302 GCA_041748795.1 Pyrinomonadaceae bacterium | reverse complement strand
AGAACGCAGGTCTCCAACAGGATTGGCAATCTTTTCTTTGGGGTCGACAGCACCAATGCAGCGCCGACGCCTTACCAGCGGCAATACTTTGACGAGATCGTGCCCGAATACCGTGCGCGCATGGCCGACGTTAATCGCTTCATCAAAGAAACTGTGCCGCAATGGAATGAGAAACTTCGCGCCTGGAATGCGCCGACGCTGACGACCCGTGTGCCGGTAGATTTCTAAAATCAGGGTGTCGGGTGTCGGAGACTTTGCCGGCGCTGAGAGCAAGAACTCTTTCTTCGGACCCGGAACCCGACACCCGATACCCGACACCCGGTCTTCTATCCGATGCGGTCCTCGACGCCGGCCATTCGAATCAAGCGAATATTTCCGTTGATCCCACTGGCGGAGATTGAGCTTCCGCCCGCGCCAATTTTCGCGGTGTAGTTTCCGCGGCTGCTCTTGTCGATGACCACACTCGGCAAGTCCGAAGTGACGCTTCCATTCATCCCGTGAGCTCTAAGGTCGGCGTTAATTCCGTCCGCCAATCTCAGCTCGATGTTTCCGTTGATGCCGCTAATTTCCATACCATCTTTGCCGAGGTTCCTGAGGGCAACGGAAACATTACCGTTGATGCCACTGAAATCTGCGGAGCCTGCGGCCTGCGCGATTTCAACTCGCCCGTTAACACCGCTAACCTGCACCGAACCGTCAATCTCGCCAACCTTGACAGCACCGTTGACGCCCTTCGTCGACAGCGCGATTGCTCTCGGCAGCTTTAGCGTTACCTGTTCTCGCGGGTTTGACCCGAAAATGCTGGACATCAGGCCGCTTTCTTCGGATTTTTCGCTTCGAATCGTGAGCTTGTCGCCGGTGCTCTCAATCACAATCTTCCGGCGGCTCAGGGCTTCAGCGCTTTCTCCGATTCGTTCGATATGAATGTCAGCCGTTCTGGTGTTCGAGGTTTCGATCTTAACGAATCCGTTAATCCCCGAAATATCGACACGGGCGCCCGGCGAAAGTTCGAAAGTCTTGCGTATTTCCTCGCGCACGTCGCCTGAAGCGGCCTTTTGAGCGTTCACCTTGATTGGCCACTCAAGACGGCCTCCCGATTTCGAATACGAACGCACGACGCCTGCAATCCCGGCAATGCCTACCAGGAGGACAAGTAAAATTACTTTTTTCATTGGGTGGTCTCCGGAAAGAAATTCGAATGTCTCCCGCTTAAACGATACGAACGGCCTTTTGGTTCCTTTTTGTTTGTCTTACAGAACCGGGCGCGGTTAGCGCTATGGATGGATGAAGGGTGTCGGGTGTCAGGTGCCGGGTGTCAGGTTCAGCGATGAACTGATCAGGGGCCTGTTGGCGTAAGTCGGTCTTTCTGAAGAACGGAAGAGCGGGGGCATGCCCTCCTTCCTTACCTGAGAGCATGCGATCGCCGCACCTGAAACCGTTCGACTCCCCTCAATTCCGACTCCTTTGAAAAAAGGATAGATCAACTTCAATGTGCCGCGCTTGCATGCTTCTAAGGCAGGAATATTCCGACGGATCATCTGGCGCGCTCGCATGCTCTCAGGTAGGGAAGGAGGGCATGCCCCCGCTCTTCCGTTGGCTACCAGACTCAATTGGGATCAGAAGTCCCTATTCCACCTTCAGCCACACTATGGTCGCGCCCAACCCGCCAGCTTCCGGCGGCGCATCAGTCCAATCAGTCACAAACGGCGTCCGCCCCAGGATCTTTCGAACCATCTCTCGCTGCACGCCGATACCCTTGCCATGGATGATTCTCACGCTGCTAAAGCCTGCCTTCCGACCTTCCTCCAGATACTCCTCAACCACAACCTTCACGTCTCGCGGTTGAATCGTGTGGAGATCGAATACATCCGTGATCGGAATCGTCACCGGCTCGGGAAACGGATTAAACGGATCGAAGGAATCTGGTTCGTCAGTCATCGTCTGAGTTCAGATTTTGGGGAACTGTGCGCATTCTGATGTTATCGGGTTGATTTTAAACGTGATCAGTCACTACATCATGGCGGCGCAAATCGGGGCAGTAGCCCGACCGTTAGGGAGGGCGCTAGCCGCGGATTCACGCCCTCCCTAACGGTCGGGCTACTGCCCCGAACATTACACGCAACGTAAACCCGTTAAAATGAATCTAATCCGCAACCTTGCACATTTGGACTTTCGGCCCGTCTCGATTAAACTCTGCGCCGTCTGCCCACATAGTTTTTCAAAGTTTTCCGTTTTACGTCTGCAACACAACCCCAGGAGATTATCTGATGAAGAGAACTGCCCCTAGGCTTCACTTCTTAGAGTGGAAGCTTTCGCTTTATGCCCTGTTAGTCGTGGCGCTCGTAATAGCGTCAATTTCGCTTGCGTCTTTTGCCGGCGCGCAGAACCCCAATCCGTCAGCTAACGCAATGGACGGAGCCGCGAAACCCTCGACCAGAGTCGTTTATCCGGAATCCAAGAAGGTCGAAGTAATTGACGACTATCACGGGACCAAAGTCGCCGATCCGTATCGCTGGTTGGAGAACGAGAAGACCGAAGAAGTGTCCGACTGGGTCGAAGCCCAGAATAAGGTCACCTTCGCCTATCTCGATCAGATTCCGTATCGCACGAAAATCAAAGAGCGGCTGACCGCGCTGTATAACTACCCGCGCTACTCGGCCCCTTCGCGACGCGGTGAGTATTTCTTCTTTACCAAGAACGACGGACTGCAGAATCAGAGCGTCTGGTATCGACAGAAAGGTTTGGACGGCACGCCGGAAGTCTTGCTCGATCCGAACAAGCTTTCAAAAGACGGCACCACGCGCCTGGGCCAGTTTTCGCTCAACAAAGCGGGCACATACCTCGGCTACGGTGTCTCTCAGGGCGGTTCAGATTGGACCGACGTCTACGTGATGGACGTGGCTACCAAAGAGATGAAGACGGACAGACTCGAATGGGTGAAAGTTTCCGGCATCTCCTGGCAGGGCGACGGTTTCTATTACAGTCGTTATCCCGCGCCGGCCAAAGGTCAGGAAATGACCACCAAAAACGAGAACCACCAGGTTTTCTATCACAAGGTTGGCACCCCTCAATCAGAAGACACACTGGTCTATGAAGACAAAGCCAACCCGCAAAGATTTCACGGCGTAGGCGTTAGCGACGACCAGAAGTTCGCCTTCTTGAACATCTCAGAACGCGGCAAAGGCAAAAAAGGGAACGCGCTTTTCTATCGCGATCTGACTCAGCCGGACAGCAAGTTTGTTCCAATCATTGCTGAGATTGGTAACAGCAGCTTCGGCGTCGTCGACAACATCGGTGATAAGTTCATGATGTGGACGGATCACAAAGCGCCTAATGGCCGCGTGTTTATGTTTGATCCGAAACACCCGGAAGAGGCGAACTGGAAAGACATTATTCCAGAGAAACCCGAGCCTCTCGATATCGTGAACACCGTCGGCGGCAAACTCTTTATCACCTACCTCAAAGACGTCGCGGCCCGCGCATATGTCTACAGTCTCGACGGCAAGCTGGAAAACGAAATCACTTTGCCGGGACCGGGAACAGTCGGCGGATTCGGTGGCCGAAACGACGACAAGTTCACCTTCTACTCATTTACGACATTCAACTTCCCGGGCGCGATTTACAAGTATGACCTCGCGACGAAGAAATCGACGCTGTTCCGCCAGCCTGAAATTCCTGGCTTCAATGCGGCCAACTATGAAACGAAGCAGGTTTTCTACAACAGCAAAGACGGCACGCGGGTGCCGATGTTTCTGGTCCATAAGAAAGGTTTGAAGCTCGACGGCAACAACCCAACTGTGCTTTACGGCTACGGTGGGTTCAACTCTACCGTCTCCCCGGGCTTCAGTTCGACGCGTTTGGCTTTGCTGGAGCAGGGCTTCGTTTATGCCTCCGCTAATTTGCGAGGCGGCGGCGAATATGGAGAGAAGTGGCATGAAGCCGGTACGAAATTGAAGAAGCAAAACGTCTTCGACGACTTCATCGCGGCGGCTGAGTATTTGATCAATAACAAGTACACATCATCGAGCAAACTCGCGATCCACGGAGGCTCAAACGGTGGACTGCTGGTAGGCGCGGTGGCAAATCAGCGGCCTGAACTGTTCAAGGCTGTCATCCAGCAGGCAGGCGTGATGGATATGCTTCGCTTTCACAAGTTCACCATCGGCTGGAACTGGGTCGCCGATTATGGCTCGAGCGACAACGCAGCGGAATTCAAAGCGCTTTATGCTTACTCGCCGATCCATAACATTAAGGCAGGGGCGAAGTATCCGGCGACTTTGATTACAACGGCCGACCGCGACGATCGGGTAGTGCCCGGACATTCGTTCAAGTATGCCGCGGCGCTTCAGGCGGGTCAGGGTGGGGATAACCCGATACTGATTCGAATCGACACGAAGTCGGGCCACGGTGCAAGCAGCACGACCAAAGCAATCGAACAGACCACGGACCTCTACTCGTTCCTGATGTGGAACCTGGGAGTGACACCGCAGTAGGTTAGTAGCAGTAGGCAGAAAGCAGTTGGGCCGCGGACAAACGCGGATCAACGCGAATCAGAAGAGCAACTGAGATGTTGCCTGGTTTATATCTGATCCGCGTTCATCCGCGCGAATCCGCGGCCTGACAGTTTTAGATTCAAGCTATTGGGAGCCGAACGAGTGCGCACGAAGTTTTTTGTCATTATGACAGTGCGGTCCAGGACCGGCCACGGATGACAGGTACGAGATAGTCCGTTTCAACTTGTCACCGGTCACCCGTCACCCGTCACCCGTCACCCGTCACCGGTCCGCCGGTAACCGGTCCCCCGCCGTCCTACTTTCTCTTCCACCTGACACCGTCTTTGGTGTCTTCGAGGATAATTCCCCGGGCCGCCAGCTCGTCGCGAATCTCATCGCCGCGGGCGAAATCTCTACGCCGTCTCGCCTCCTGGCGCTCGTCAATCAAACTCTGTATTTCCGCATCCAATATCTCGCGACGCTCCTCGCCAAAAATATTCAAGACGCTGTCGAAGCGTTTCAGCACATCAAGCAACTCGACCTTGTTGTCGTCCTGAAGCTGCTTTAGGGCAATCGCCGTATTAACGTCGCGCGTAAGATTGTGAATCACAGCCAACGCGACAGACGTGTTGAGATCATCGTCCATCCCTGCTTCAAATTCCTCGGCCGCGCGCCTGGTAATTTCGTGCAGCGCCTCGTTCGTTCCTGTCACAGTCTTCGCTTCACTAAGACGCGAGCGGAAATCACGCAAACTGGCCACAGTCTTTTCCGCGCCGGCGAGTGCGTCGAAGGTGAAGTTAATTTGTTTATTGTAAGGAACGCTCAGAAGAAAATAACGCACCGCAGCGGCCGAATAACCTTTCGCGGCGACATCGCGAAACGTGTAGTAGTTGCCTTTCGACTTCGACATCGTTTCGCCTTCCACCTTGAGGTGCTCGAAGTGGATCCAGTAACGCACAAACTCTTTCCCCGTGGCGCCTTCACTTTGGGCGATCTCATTCTCATGATGCGGAAACACCAGATCGATACCGCCGGCGTGAATATCGAACGTTTCACCCAGATACTTCATCGACATTGCCGAACATTCAATGTGCCAACCAGGCCGGCCGCGTCCGATTGATGCATCCCAGGCGGGTTCAGACTCGCTCGTGGGTTCTTTCCAGAGAGCAAAGTCGCGCGCATCTTCCTTGTCATAACGGTCCGTCAGTATGCGTTCACTGGCGCCGGCAATGTTGCCGGCGAAGTTGATCTTCGACAGTTTGCCGTATTCAGGAAACGAAGCGATGCGATAGTAGATCGAGCCGTCAGACCTATATGCGTGCTCGGTGTCGAGAAGCCGTTCAATCAACGACACCATCTCCGGTATGTGACGCGTCGCGCGTGGAACAATGTCGGGCCGCTCGCATCCGAGCGCGTCAGAATCTTCCCAGAGCGCCTCAATATATTTCGCTGTGTAATCGTCAATCGTCAGTCCTGCTTCCTGCGACTTGGCGATTATGCGGTCTTCTACGTCCGTGATGTTCATCACGTGGGTAACTTTGAAACCCTTGAACTTCAAATAGCGACGCAGGATGTCGGCGGCAAGAGCTGAGCGGAAGTTGCCGATATGACCGTAGTCCCAAACAGTTGGACCACAGTAGTACATACTGACTTCACCCTCGCGCAGAGGGCGAAACTCTTCAATCTTCCCGGAAAGCGTGTTACGGAATCTAAGCATTATGATGTATTAGAAATTACGCGCCGCGAAAAGTAAAAAGGAGGCGCGGGGCGACTCTGTACTGTTAGCTTTGCGGGTTGTTCTTTGAGCTTTGTTCTTTGTTCTTTGTCAGTTGTTAGTTGTTAGTTGTTAGTGGTCAGTAGTCAGTAGTCCCTTACGCGCACCTGCAACTAACAACTAACAACTAACAAAGCACAAAGCAAAGTTCAAAGTTCAAAGTTCAAAGTACAAAGTTCAACGTTTTCAGCCTTCATCCTTTTTAAAGTGCTCCCATCCACCCGGCTCCAGTTTCCAGACGCGCGGGCCTTCTGAAATCCTGACGCCTTCCGGCGCGGCCGTGATCTCTCCGATCCTGGTTATTGCCACGCCGTCCACGCGCGATGGAAGCTGACTGACTTTTTCAGGTGACACAGTAAACAGCAACTCAAAGTCTTCGCCCCCGTGTAGCGCCAGCATCAAGGGATCGAGTGCGCGCCGTCCGCATAGTTCCGAAACCACTTCGTCGATCGGAAGCCGTGACGCTTCAACGAGGGCGCCCACGCCGCTTTCTTCGCAGAGATGGTTAAGATCTGAAGAGAGGCCGTCGCTGATATCAATCATCGCTGTCGCCAGTTGTTTTTCTCCGAGCAACAGACCCCAACCCACCCGAGGTTCCGGTTGAAGTTGACGAAGCAGGAGGTTGTCAACCGGGTGACTAGCGCCGCGATCCCCGTGTAGCTTTGTCCCCCTTCCAATCAAACGCAGTCCAGCGGCAGCATCACCCAGAAAGCCTGTCACGTAAATTTGATCTCCGGGTTTGGCGCCGTTGCGGAACAGCTCCCGATTGATCGGGCATTCACCGAGGACAATTGAGTCGATAACGATCTTGTCCGGCGTCCGAGAGAGATCGCCGCCAATCAACTTAACTCCATAACGATCGGCGAGACTGAAGAAGCCCTCATAGAACTGGTTGAGAAACTCCGATTTCCACACGGCATCAGGAACGCCAACCGATAACAGCGCCCAGCGCGGACGCGATCCCATAGCTGCAATGTCGGAAAGGGAAACGGCGAGCGCTTTATGACCGAGCAGTTCAGGCCGGGTAGTGTCGCG
>JBGTCM010000525.1:0-3678 GCA_041748795.1 Pyrinomonadaceae bacterium | reverse complement strand
GCAGGTCATCGTGATGACCAAGCATATCGATCCGCGCTTTGGCGAAAACAGTTACCAGCTCACTAACATCAGCCGGAGTGAGCCATCGCGCGAGTTGTTTGAAGTTCCTTCGGGCTACACCGTTAGGGACATTGCTTCAGCCCCAATGGCCCCTCAGGGTAGCGGGATCCACGGGGGAGTTCTAAACGGGAAAGCCACTTCCTTGCCGCCTCCGGATTATCCAGCGATTGCCAGGCAGGCAAAGGCGACAGGTACGGTTGCCGTACAAATCACGATCGACGAAGGCGGCAACGTGATTGGGGCCGAGGCTGTATCTGGGCATCCACTGCTGCGGGCAGCGGCGGTTAAGGCGGCCAGAGATGCTAAGTTCGCGCCGACGAAACTCAGCGGACGGCCTGTAAGGGTCAATGGCGTAGTGACCTACACGTTTGCGGCGCAGTAAGTGGACGAGGAAGTGATGAGTGATGAGTGATGAGTACTGAGTACTGAGTACTGAGTGTGAATGCTGAGTGCGTCGCTTGTTCTTCCCGCGTTCGTTTAGATTGCGGACTTGTCCGCTCGACGGCGGGCACAAGTGCCCGATCTAAACGGGGAGTTTAGATCGGGGCGTAGTCAGCTAAATAGGAAGGCACTCGGTTGAAAATAAGAAAGGCGTCGTGATGATGAACTTCACGACGCCTTCTTTCTTTTTCACTCAGTACTCAGTACTCATCATTCATCACTTTCTTATCTCAATCTTCGTCTTCGCCTCCGCGGATCCTGCCTTCAGCCCTCGATTGTTCAATCACTTTCTGGGCCAAATTACCGGGCACCGGATCGTAGTGAGAAAACTGCATATGAAACGAACCACGTGCTGCAGTGATCGAATTCAACGTTGACTGGTAGTTGAGCATTTCAGACATCGGAACCTGCGCCTTGATGACCTGGTCTTTGCCGCTGGTCTCCATGCCCTGCACGCGGCCGCGACGCGAGTTGAGATCGCCCATGATGTCGCCGCTGTGTTCCTGAGGCGCGTGGATTTCCACGTCCATGATCGGTTCAAGGATGGACGGCTTCACCTTCTCCATAGCAGCGCGGAAAGCCTTGCGGCCGGCAGCGCGAAACGAGTGCTCGTCGGAGTCTACGTTGTGATAGGAGCCGTCAATCAATTGCACCTTGAAATCCACTAGCGGATAGCCTGCCACAGCTCCCGATTGCGCCGCCTCAATAATTCCTTTTTCAATCGCCGGACGAAACTGCTGCGGAACTGACCCGCCAAAGATCTTGTCCTCAAACACAAAGCCGCCGCCTCTTGGCAGTGGCTCGAAAACGACTTTGCAGTCTCCAAACTGACCGCGGCCACCAGTCTGTTTCTTGTGACGGCCCTGGACTTCAGCTCGCTGCGTGATGGTTTCTTTGTAGGGAACCTTGGGCGGATGAAGAGTAACTTCCACGCCGTAACGCTTCTTCAGTTTTTCCACCACAGTTTCCACGTGCAATTGACCGGAACCCGAAAGCAGAAACTCTTTCGTCTGAGCATCGCGGGTAAAGTGAATTGCCGGATCTTCTTCCAGGATCTTGTGCAGCGCCACACTGATCTTTTCTTCGTCCTGACGCGACTTTGGCTCAATAGCAAAAGCGATCGCAGCCTCGGGATACTCGACCGGGTCGTAAACAATTGGCGATTGCTTATCGCAGAGCGTGTCGCCGGTTTGCGTCTCTTTCAACTTAACGCAAGCCACGATATCTCCGGCGTGAAAATCCGGCACCTTGTCGAGTTGCTTGCCCTGGACTGAATGCAGCATGCCGAGTCGTTCCATCGCCCCTCGACTTGAATTCAAGACATTGGCGTCCGTGTTGAGTTTGCCGCTGATAACCTTCATCACGTTGATGCGGCCGGCGAACGGATCGGCAATGGTGCGGAAGCAGTAGGCGGAGAATGGCTCGCTGTCGCTGTATTTGCGCGCGAGTCGTTCAGCATCGGGCGCGGCGTCAACCGGTTTGCCATATTCGGCGGTGTGATGCGCCGGGTCGGGCGCATATTCGACGATGGCGTTCAGCAACGCTCGCAGTCCGACTAATGATTCCCCTGAAACTGCGAACACAGGGCAAAGCTTGCTCTGCGCAATTGCCTTATTGATATTCGGGAGTATGTCAGCCTCGTCGAGTGTGCCGTTTTCAAAATACTTTTCCATTAAGGCGTCGTCAGATTCAGCGACCAACTCCACCAGCCGTTCCCTGGTCTTATCGACAAATTCGCGGCCTTCTGCCGGAATCTCAATCTCCTTCGCTTTTCCGTCGGCGCCCAACTCATAAGCTTTCATGTGGACCACGTCCACGACGCCGCGGAAGTCTTTTTCATTTCCGATTGGAAGAGTGAAGGGAATAATCGCCCGGCTAAACGCTTTCTGCGCGCTTTCAACAGCCGCGCCAAAATCTGAATGTTCCTTATCGAGTTTCGTAATCGCCATGATTCGCGGAACTATAAACTCGTTGGCATAGGCCCAGGTCTTTTCTGTTTGGACTTCAACGCCTTTAACCCCATCAACAACGACTAAAGCGCAGTCCGCGACGCGCAGCGCGGGACGCGCATGGGCCACGAAGGCAGCATAACCGGGAGTATCGATAAAGTTTATTTTTGTATCCTGATGTTCTAAGTGCGCGAGTGCGGTATTGAGTGTAATTTTGCGGGCGATGGAATCTTCGTCGTGATCAGTGACTGTCGTGCCTTCCTGGACCTTACCCCAGCGTGGTGTGGCTCCGGCGACGTAGAGAAGCGAACTGATGAGTTGCGTCTTCCCTACGTCGCCGTGTCCGATGACCGCAAGGTTGCGAATAGACTCCGTAGGATAGGATTTCATAAGGATAATTCCTTTCGAGAAAAGAAGTAGGACAGACATTCCTGTCTGTCTTAGTGACTTAAGAAGGCCGTTGCGCGCTCAAAAACAATGGAATGTTACAACTAAGCAAACCCAACGATCGACAGACAGGAATGTCTGTCCTACCTCGAAGATGGCAGGAATGCCCTTATCGTGGTTCCGGGTTGAGAGGTAATTTAGCCGAGCGAGGAAGGGAAGGCAAGCGGGCTGAAACCGGACGTCCGGCCATCTGTTTGAGGGAGTTTTGCATCCAAGACTTGCCAGGGAATTTTGAGAAATTGGGAAGTTTTGGAGTAAGAATCATGTTTTATCGCCAGTTAGTTTCGTTTGTTGTGGTGCTCGCTGTGGCCCTGATGGCCTCAATGGCGGCCTTCGCAACAGAATCAAATGACAAAAGAGCCGGACGTGTTTATGAGCCTCTGAATTTAGCGATACTGATACAGGACGATCTTACGTCGCAAGTCGCAAACGAGCTGGGCGTTACACGGGAATTCATTCGTTCACTGCCAAATGGGTCGCAAGTTATGGTGGCTTATATTACCTCGGGGTCTCTTCAGGTCAGGCAGCCGTTTACTGCGGATCTGGAGCAAGCTTCGCGCGCGTTGCGGATGCCGATCTCGAGCACTTCCGCGTCGCCCTACAACCCGTACGTTGAAGTTATCCAGGCGTTGCGTAAGTTTGAATCAACCTCGCGAAACAAGAATGCGGTGTTGTTGATCTCAGACGGGCTCGACACGTCCCATGGATTTGATACGACGAGTGCGGGTACTACGCTTGACCTGGAACGGGCCATCAAGCACGCGAACGATCGCAACGTTTC
>JBGTCM010000524.1:0-2620 GCA_041748795.1 Pyrinomonadaceae bacterium | reverse complement strand
CCAGCACTTGTGAGCGAGAGAAATACCTCGATGTGAGGGCTGATGCCGGGGGGGAGAGCAGCCTTGAGCACTTCGCCCCAGGGGGAAAGGTAATATTCAGATACCCATTTTGTGAGATGTAAAAGTTGCGGCGTGACAAGCGGAATAAGATCGAGGATCTCTTGCGCTTCACGGATATCTGATTCTTTCAGGCTGGTTTCAGGGGGTAAACGATCGAGCAGGTTAACGATGTAGCCGGTAACCAACTTTCTGGAGAGCGGGACTACAATGCGTGAACCCGCCGCTGCTGTAATCCGCATTGACTCCGGCAAACGGTAGATAAAGGTATTGAACACATAGAGAGGAACAGCCACTTCAGCATACTCTGGCTGAAGAGCGTCTGCAGTGTTTGACTGGTTATCTATGAATGAATCTTTGCGGGAAGACTCCGGGCGTTGTTGCACGAATCAGAAGGTAACGCGAAATTGAGAATTGCAAAAGTGGTGTTGCGAGTTGTGCGAAATCATAACTACTTCATTTTCCTGGAGCTCTCGAGGTAGTCGCGAACTTTTTTCAGATCTTGCCACGTTTCCTGCTTCTTTGAGGGATCGCGGAGAAGGTAAGCAGGGTGAAAAGTCGGCATGACCTTTACCCCGTGGTAGTCCTGGAATTCCCCTCGTAACCGAGTAATTCCTATTTTGGTGTTTAGGAGATTCCGCGTCGCAGTGTTTCCTAGCACCACGATCACTTCAGGTTGGACAGCGGCAATTTCGCGAAGTAGAAACGGTTTGCAGATCGAGGCCTCTTCTTCTGTGGGCGGACGATTGCCCGGGGGACGGCACCGATTCACGTTGCCAATCAGGACCTCTTCTCGCTTGAACCCAATCGCTTCGATAATTTTTGTTAAGAGCTGTCCCGCGCGCCCCACAAACGGCCGAGCCTGGGCGTCTTCGTCAGCGCCGGGCGCTTCGCCAACAAACATCAGACGCGCGCTCGAATCGCCTTCTGTGTGGACGATGTTTGTTCGTCGCTCGTAAAGCGGACAGCGAGTGCAGTTCCCAATGTCGGCCCAAATCTCCGCAAACGTTTCCGAGGATTTCTCGAGTTTTACCGGCGCTGCCGAAATATCGCCGAAAAGGCTGACTATCGGTCGAGCGACCCGGGCCAAAGCCGGGTTATCTTCGGTCGCTGCTGTTCTGGACCTGCTTGCCGGGCGCTCGTCAACAGGATTCGCGAGCGAAACCGCTGAGTCGGATCTCGACTCTTCGCGCGCGGTCTTAGTTCGCGGAGGGTGCGCGAGATTTCCAGTTTCGAGATTAGCTACGCCCAACTCATGAAGGTAAGCGAGTTGTTCGCGGGTGGCTTGCAGTATTGACAGGTATTCTTCGGCGTTGAATTCAGGCGGCATTGTTTCTGCTTTGGTCTTAAAAGTTTACTTTACGCGGGGTTCACGAAGTGCATTGGAGGAAGCCTCGTTGACTCGAGCCCGCAGGCGCACGACTTCATCAAGGATAATATTTGCAACGTTGGTCTTCGCCATCAACGGGACATGAATTGGCGCTTTGCGATCACGAATGAGGATCGTTACCTCGTTTGTCGGTGTATCAAAGCCGGCGCCTTCCCGAGTGACATCGTTTGCCACAATCGCGTCAAGATTTTTCCGTTCGAGCTTCTCGCGTGCGTTAGCGAGAACATTTTCAGTCTCGGCGGCGAATCCAATTACGAGCAGACCGTCGTGCTTGGAGTTTGCTACAGCGTTGAGGATATCGGGGGTCTGCTCAAGTTCGAGTGTCAGCGGCGCCCCGCTCTTTTTAATTTTTTCCGAAGAGCGGTGCATGGGCCTGTAGTCCGCGACCGCCGCAGCTCCAATGAAAATTGTGGCTGTGGGAATCTCTTGCAAAACCGAAGCATACATTTCCTCGGCGGAATACGATCTGATTAACCCAACCCCGCTTGGAGCCTCGGCCGTAGTGGCGCCTGCAACGACCGTCACGCTGGCACCGCGGCGTTTAGCGGCTTCGGCGATGGCGAATCCCATTAGTCCGGACGAACTGTTTGTCAGAAAACGAACTGGATCGATCACCTCACGCGTCGCGCCAGTAGTGAGGAGCAGCCGCTCTCCTGCGAGGTCCTGCGAGACTTCCTCGTCGGTCTTGCGCAGGACATCAAGGGCAGCCGCAACGATGATTTCGGGATCGCTAAGCCGTCCAGGTCCCACCGTTCCACAGGCCATCTCGCCTTCGTCGGGCTCGATGACAAACACACCATCGGCACGCAGTTTTTCCAGGTTTCGCTGAGTCGCGGGATGGTGCCACATGGACGTATTCATGGCTGGGGCAATCATGACAGGCCCCGTGGATGCCAAATAGGTCGACGTTATGAAATCGTCCGCGATTCCATTCGCAAACTTCGCAATGATGTTGGCTGTCGCCGGAGCGATCAGGAATAAGTCGACGCTCTGTGAAAACGTTATGTGGGCTATTGGGTCGGGGTTGTCCGGGGCGTAATCATCAACGATTACATGTGAGCCCGAAAGCGCCCGGAATGTCAGCGGTTGAACAAACTCGCAGGCCCGCTTTGTCATAGCAACCCTGACGGTACAGCCAGCCCGCTGAAGTCCACGCAGGACTTCGGCAGCTTT
>JBGTCM010000523.1:0-10716 GCA_041748795.1 Pyrinomonadaceae bacterium | reverse complement strand
ATTTGCGAGTCTCATCGCATTCCTCCTGCGAAATGAGTATAGAAGTTTGATTATGAATGCCCCCGTCGGCAAGTGGCCGGATCACAATGCCCAACCTATCTTCTTGCTATCCGGAGGCGCCAATTACAAGCTGACGAATCGAACGCTCAACCTTGCTACGTGCTGAGCTACGCTTCGAAAAGCACTACCTAAGCCCCATATGGCCTGGTTATTCAATCCGCTGCTTGACAAAACTAAACGTCACTTCTTATACGGAAAGTGTAGTTTAGTGTCAACGATTCAGCACCCAAACCATGGCCTGATGGGCCAATAAAAATTCACACTGGTCGAGGTACAAAATCCACCAGACCATACTCTACCTTTTGGTCGAAATCAAGACCTTATTCATTGCTTTTGCCCAATTTCTTTATGTTTTTTCCGTCACGCATAGATGCCCCGCATGCGGGTATCATAGGCCACGCGGTCTATCGCGAGCATGTATGCGGCCGTTCGAGTGTCAACGGAATGTAAGTCAGCGTAACGGCATAAATCATTGAAACTGGCAACCATCGTATCCTGGAGTCTTTGGTTGATTACATCCTCACGCCAGAAGTAACCCATACGGTCCTGGACCCATTCAAAGTAAGAGACGGTCACGCCTCCGGCGTTCGCTAGAATGTCCGGTATAACGAAAATCCCCTTCCCGTGCAGGATCTCATCCGCGGCCGCTGTGGTTGGGCCATTGGCACCTTCGGCCAGTACCTTACACTGGATCCGATCCGCATTCTGAGAGGTTATTTGATTCTCTGTCGCTGCCGGCACCAGGACGTCGCATTCCAGCTCGAGCAGTTCACTGTTGGTAACCCTGTCCACGCCCGGGAAATCCTCGAAGGATCTGGTGGCCTGGAGATGTTTGAGAGCCCCCGGAATATCGATGCCGTTTGGATTGTGAATTCCTCCATGAATGTCTGAAATGGCGACTACCTTGTAGCCTGCTTCATGGAGCAACTGTGCGCCGATCCCTCCCACATTGCCCGAACCCTGGACCACGACTCTCGTATTCTCAGGCAACATCTTAAATCTCTTAATTGCTTCGTTTATGACAAACAATATGCCGCGTCCGGTTGCTTCGCGTCGGCCGGATGACCCGCCCAGGTCGATCGGTTTACCCGTAACTACGGCGGTAACCGTATGTCTGGCGTGCATCGAGTAGGTGTCCATGATCCAAGCCATGGTCTGCTCGTTAGTATTCATGTCCGGAGCCGGCACGTCCTTTTCCGGTCCGATGAAATCGAGCAGCTCCGACGCGTACCGGCGGGTCATTCGTTCAAGTTCACCAATGGACATTTGCTGTGGATCACAGATGATGCCACCCTTAGCTCCCCCAAAAGGTACGTTTACAACCGCACACTTCCAGGTCATCCAAGCCGCCAGGGCTCGCACCTCGTCAAGATTCACGTCCGGAGAATACCGGATCCCGCCTTTGGCCGGACCCCTTGCGAAGTTGTGCTGGACCCTGTAGCCCTCAAAGACTTGAATCCGGCCGGAGTCCATTCTAGTCGGAATGTAGACCTTCAACTCACGGTTGGGTACCCTCATCACGGCATACAGATCAGCATCCAAATTGAGCAACTGGGCGGCCCTGTCAAACCGTGACATCATCGACTCGAAGGGGTTCTCTTCCTTAATCTCGCGAATGTCGTCTACGAAAACTGTGCTTTGCGTACTAGCCATTTGTCTCTCCGAACCATTTAAAGTCGGTCAATAAATCTATTCATTCGCTCTGACGGGCAAAACCTCGTTCATCGATCCGCTGCGATAACCTTGCATATCGAGGGTCACATACTTGAAACCCAGATCGCGAAAGCGGCGGGCAAGGTCACTGAACACATCTGCCTTTAACACCTGGGCCATCTCAGCTGGGGCTATTTCCAGCCGCACCAGGTTGTCGTGATGGCGCACCCGAAACTCGCGAAACCCCATTGCCCGAAGTATCTCCTCTCCGCGGTCGACCTCCGAAAGCCGTTTGATAGTGACTGGCGTTCCGTATGAAATACGTGACGAAAGGCATGGACTCGCGGGCTTATCCCAGGTCGGTAAACCCGCCCTGCGACTCAACATCCTGACTTCAGCCTTGGTCATATCGGCTTCTATCAGAGGACTGCGCACACCATGCTCGGCGGCAGCCGCGCGTCCCGGTCGATAGTCACCCAGGTCGTCACAGGTCGAACCGTCCACAATAAATTGAATGTTTCGAGAGGCGGCGAGGTCGCGTAGTCGTGTGTAGAGTTCGTCTTTGCAGAAGTAGCAGCGACCGGGACCATTGGCGGTATAGTTTGGGTTATCCAACTCCTGCGTTGGGATTACCTCCCGGTGGAATCCGAATTCGTTTGCCAGCCTGGTGCTTTCCTCACGTTGATACGCCGGCAGGCTCTCAGACTCGCCGGTTATACACAGTGCGTGTTCCCCGAGTTCGTCGTTAGCAACGTAAGCTACATAACTGCTGTCGACGCCTCCCGAATACGCTACAACCACAGAACCCATTTCGCGCAGAAGTCGTCGAACAGTTTCCTCTTTGGCTGTAACGACATGTTCCAGGCCGGATGCGATACCGATCGCCACTCCAATATCTTCGTTATCTTCGGCCAACGAGGTGCTCAAAACTATGCGCTCCAGATGACAGAGACACTTACGCCGGGTGCGTCTCGTTTCTCAACTTAATTAGTATTGGGATTACGCGGCAATGTTATCCCATGCATCAAGAGCAACGCAACAAGCATCTTAGGTAAGTCCGCATCATGAACCGGCTGAAAATTGAGGACTGCTAACTTGGACGCGATTGGTTTTAGCGTGATAACATCCAATCCTCCTCAGGTAGTTTTTTCCAGCCAAATGCGATTAGTTTTCATGAACGCTCCATTACAAAGAGGTAACTCGAAGGCCCGCGCTGCGTTGTTGTTGACCGCGGCCTTGTTACTCACGGTTTCCTTGAGTCGTGCGGCGGCTGGCCAAAGCGAAGACGCGTTCGGCGAAACTTCGGCGGACCCTGTGAAGTTGTTCGAACAGGGCCAAAACGCCCACTCGCGCGGCGACTTGAACAAGGCGCTGGCGCTCTACGAGGAAGCGATTAAAGTCCGACCCGAGTTCCCCGAAGCCGAATATCAGCGCGGTACCGTGTTAGTTTCTTTGGGACGGCTGGCGGAGGCCGAGTCTGGTTTTCGTCGTGCTATAGAGCTCAAAAAGAATTGGTCACTTCCCTACTCCGCGCTCGGGTCGCTGCTTGTGAGGCTCAAGCGCGATCCCGAAGCGGAACCGATCTTGCGCGCGGCCAGCAACCTCGATAGTCAAAGTAGTCTGCCCCTTCGCCTTCTTGCCGACATTCGCCTTCGAGCTGGAAACGTCAAGGAAGCTCTTGACCTCGCGAGGCGCGCGACAAGGGATCCCGATGCACCTCTCTCGACATGGATCCTCCTGGCAGTGGCTCAACGCGCCGACGGCGACAACACCGGCGCTCTGGCGAGTTTGGACCACGTGCTCCAAATCGATCCCCTGCAGCCCTCAGCGCTGATCGAACGCGCAGAAATCCGTCTTGCGACCGACGACAAGGAGCGCGCCCTTGCTGATCTAGCCGCCGGCGAACCGCTCGTAAAGACTGATAAGGAGAGTGCCACCCGAATCGCCGCTGCTTACGAGCGTGCCGGGAAACCCGAGGAAGCCGCGAAGGTCGCTAAGGCCGCCGGTTTAACTCAAACCGCGAAGGTCGCGGTGAACGGCTCAACCGGCGCAGGTGGAGTTGTAGGCAAACCGGAAGAAATCGAAGCGGCTAACAGTGCCGATGCGGAGATCGCGCGCAAGGCTTTGGAAAACCTGCTACAGAAAAATCCGAACAATGCGATGCTGTTGGCGCGACTGGGCGACTCCTATCGAAAGCTCGATGCCGCGAAATCGCTCGACTTCTACCGTCGGGCGATCCAAATCGACCCTAACAACCCCGACTATGCAACCGGCTACAGCTCTGCACTTGTTCAAGCGAGGCGTTTCGCCGAAGCGGTCGGCATCCTGCGGCGCGTGATCACGGCGGCTCCGAACAACTACGCGGCCCACGCAAACCTGGCCACGGCCTTTTACTCACTCAAGCTATTCAGCGATGCCCTTGCCGAGTATCAATGGCTCCTGGCCGCCAAACCTGAGCTCGCGATTACTCACTATTTTATTGCTACAGCGCATGATAACCTTGGACAATTCGATGAAGCGCTCGCGTCGTATAACCAGTTTCTGACGAACGCAGATCAGAACACTAACGAACTCGAGATCGAAAAAGTAAAGTTGCGATTGCCGTCTCTCCGTCGTCAGATTCAACTTGGCCAGGGCGTTAAGAAGAAAGAAAGAGCACGCAGGAACTAAGTGGACCACGTAACTATAAGCATCAGATAACGACGCGTAATGTTTCGAGTTTTACAAGCCATATTTCTTATCACGGTCATCAACGCGATTGCGGGCGGGCAGGAGCCTCAACGCACGCCGGACGTCTCGCCACCGCCGTTGAAAACTATTTCGCGCGTCGAGCGATCCCAGATTGACGAAGCTGACGATTCGAAGGCTCGCGTAAAAATAACGTTGACGCTGGCTGAGACTCATCTTGCAAGCGCTGAGGCCCGCACTTCACAAAACGACTTTGCGGGTGCCTCTGCCGCCATCGGCAGATATGGGGGCCTGATTGAGGACGTCTTTGCTTTTCTAAAGACGCACAAATCAGAAAGCAACAAAACGAGAGATCTTTACAAGCGTGTTGAGTTGGCGCTCCGTGCGCAAGGTCCACGTTTAACTGCGATGCGCCGTGGAACTCCGGCAGAGTATGCCGTTTGGATCAAGGAAATCGAGGACTTCGCCAGAAATGGGCGCACAGAGGCGCTCAACTCTTTCTACGGTCACACCGTTTTTCGCGAGGCCAATCCTAAGCCGTCTTCTAAGCAAGAGGGTGGGCCGCCTCAAAAGACTTTAGACGCAAAGAAACCATGAACCGTCTTATGACATTCTTACTGTCGCTTGGTTTGATGTTGGCTTTCTGCGCTATAGGAGTTGCCAGCTCCCCACAAGGCCGCGATCACCTTACGCCGGAGGAAGTTGAGTTAGTGAAAGAGGCGCAGATTCTGGATAAGCGGATCGAGATTTTCATTAAAGCTGTCGACCGCCGCCTGCTGGTCATCAACAATGCGGCCGACGCTAACGCGAAACTGCTTAAAAAGGATTCGGAGAAGTGGGGAGCACTGCCGACCGGAACGCGCGCGCAATTGATGAGTGACATCTCGCGGATCTTCGATGAAGCTATCACCAACATCGACGACGTGAGTGCGCGCGATGAAAAGAACCCGCTGATCCCTAAAGCTCTTCGTAAACTGGCCGCCTCTGCCACACGTATAGTCGAACAACTAAAGCCCCTGGCAGAACAGATAAAAGGCGACTCGGAAACCAGCACCTTCGATCAACTCACCGAAAACGCCGAGTCGATTATTCAAGCGGCAAACAAACTTCCAGCAGCGGTGGAAAAGAAGCCCAAAAACAAATCCGATAAGACTACTAATTAATAACAGTAGAAGCGCCGTAGCAGGTGTTCAGAGTACAAGCTTCAGCTTGCTTGTTGCGCGAAAGCAACCTGAAGGTTGTACTCTGAACACCTGTTACCGCACTCGGTTCCTATGCCCTGGGATTCCCTCTTACTCCACGCCAGGCTCCATTGCCGGCATGTACAACTCCTGCGTGTTCGTTGTCTCTGTATAACCGGCCGGCACGTCAAACAATGCGGGATCCAGAGCTTCGCGAGATAGCTCAACCACTTCCTTCGTGGCGGTGTACATCACCTGACCGTCTGGTCCGTACATGGTCGTCGTTTCAATTAACGGATACCCATCGCGACCGGTCCCCACCTGCTTGAATTGAAACCGATCACGACAGCCACCTGCCGCATACTGCCCGCCCATCATTTGCTCGCGGTTAATCTCACACTGCAACCCGTAAGAAAAGTCTATGTACCATCCATCCCTTTCGATTTTCTGGTTCATTGGGCTGCAGGCATCCGGTGAAGATTGAATAGTTGTGGTGGTCTTAACGTGGCGCGCCTTGAAACCAAACATATCGCGGCGTTCACCAGTATCTATTGAAGTTGTCGTATAAGTGACCACGCCTCCGCGCGACGAGGTTGATGGACTACCTGGTGCCGCCGGCGAACTGGGGCGAGCGCCGTCTGAACCGCCGGCATCCATGGGAGTAACGACATATTTCTTTGCGGTGTCGCTCAGTTGAACTGTGCGCTTCAAATCACATTGGGTGATGTTGATGATCTCCATTCCCGCGCCCAGCTTCATTTCGGAACGCTCGCGAGTGCCTCGAATCATGGTTGTGCTTTCAGACGCTTGTCCGCCCATGTTTGTCTTGTACTTTATTTTCAGATTGTTTACGGGCGCCGCCGGTGAGGCAGGCCGATTCCTCGGTTGCTGCGCCACTAAGGACGATGCCAACAAAGCCAACACTGCCAATGCAGTGGACGTATAAATTCCCAAATACCTTTTGCTCATGATTGCTCCTTGTAATGCCTTGTGTAGTTAGAAGTCTGTAGTCAGCATGAAGTTTGGAGAGCGGCGGCTTGACGCCGCTTTTTGGGTTTCCGCGTGTCTTGAAAATACCCCACCAACCGCGGCGTCCAGCCGCCGCACTCCAAATTTGTTCATTTTAATCGCGTGCTTTCTTCAAAGTCTCAGTCGCGCGATTAATCGCTGAAACTATCCGTTCGAGTGCTTCTTTCGCATTCGATACGTTTCGGTCGTCGAGCGCCTGACGAAAATCCGGCAGCGGCTGAGCCGCATATCCGGTGTAAGTTCCCGGCGCATAAATCTGATGCGTGTACCATCCGCGCCCGCGTAAGCCACGCTCGTCGGTCAGGGCGCGTTCTACCATCATCAGGGCGTCGTTTATTCGCCTGAGTTTTGCCACCGCGCGCGGATGACGGTCATTTGACTCGGGGCCGCTGCGTTCGATATCAGCCAACGTTTCTCGTTTTGATCTCTCGATGCGATCCGCTTCCTCTGCAAAGCTCTCGATCGCTCGAGTCATCGCTTTTTCATCAATCGTACTCGCGAGATTTCGGCGCCTCGCTGTTTTCATGCTCTCGTTAAAGTAATCGCGGATCTGGCCGGCGTAGTCTCGATAGTCGAGTTGCAGCCCGTCGGCATTCGCCAAGCGCAGAGCAATCGTGCCCCACAATTGTGCGGCCGCTACGTGGTAAGCGAACGTTGGATCGCCGAAACGTGACATCCAGTAAAACGAGTCATAGGCCGAATGGTAGACTCCGTAATCACCACCAAAACCCATATCGATAGCGGTTACGCCCAGGTGTTGTAGAAAAGGTGTGTAGTCAGATCCTGAACCTAAAGCGCCGATACGCGCCTCCGCGATTTTTACGTCCGTACCACTCTCCGCATCGGCCAGTTCTGCATCGGGGTCTCGTTGCCGTGATCGATCCTGCCAGCTCTGGTAAACGCTCTTGCCGCTTTTCGGATCTTGCGTGTCACGGGTTGCGCCTCGAATTAGTTTCCACATTGAAGGAACTGAAGAAGCACCGAAGTTTGAACCAGACACAGCCGCGTCCATGTTTAAATACGCGACCGCCTTTTGTTTTAACTCCTGGGCATATTCTTCAGCCCACTCAGTTGAACCGACCAATCCATACTCTTCGGCGTCCCAACTACACATCAAGATCGTGCGTCGCGGTTTCCAACCCTGTTTCATCAAGCTGCCGAACCCTCGCGCTGCCTCGAGCATCGCGGTCGACCCGCTGTTTGGATCCACCGCTCCAAAGGTCCAGGCATCGCGATGGTTTCCCATGATTACCCAGCGGTCCTTTTCATCTTCATCCGTGCCCTCAATGCGCGCAATCACATTCCAAATTTTTCGTATCTGATAATCCATCTGAGTTTTCAAATGGACCTTCACATGGCCGGTCCCGCCAACGTGATATGGAAACGGCAGGCCTCCCTGAAAACCGTTAGGCCGGACCGGGCCACGCAGCGGCTCCAACAATCGCTTCGCGTCGCCGTAAGAGATCGGTTGCACGGGAATGCGCGGCAGGCCCTTGATTTCCTCCATCTTGAGTCTGGGAACTCCTGGCACCGAGGGTTTGCCTGGCGTCAAAGGATCGCCGGGCGCCTCGAAGATGAATTGCACTGAGCCGCGTTGTGCCGAGCTCGATGGGCGCCAGGGACCCTTCGGATAAACGTCGCCCCGCGTGTAACCGTCATCAGCCGGATCCGAATAAATGATCAGTCCAATCGCGCCGTTGTCTTCGGCAACCTTCGCCTTCACGCCGCGGAACGAGTTGCCATAGCGGGCGATTGCGATCTTGCCCTTCACGTCCACGCCCAGTTTCTTCAACGCTTCATAATCGGGCGGCAGCCCATAGTTGACATAAACGAGCGGAGCCGTAACGTCGCCGCTCGGACTATAGCCATTGAACAGAGGTATGATTTTCGGATGTGAAGATGACGGATCTTCCGGAACGATCGCTTCCCTTAAGGTTAGTCTCTCTCGTCGCGGCGTAATCAATTCGACGATGCCGGGTTGTTTGGGATAAGGCAGAAGGACTTCATACTCTTTCAGCTCGGCGGCAATTCCATAACTCCGAATCTGATCGCGTACGTAGATTGCCGTGGCGTAGTCCTCTTTGGTTCCGGCCACATGTGGCTCTGCAGTCAGCCGTCGCAAATGCTCGCGGGCAGAGTTGGCCGCAGGAACAGCTCGAAAGTCCTCCTCCAAACGACGTTGGTTAACTGAGCCCTGTGAGGTGAATCCCTCAAGCGCAATTACCGTCGAGCCTTGCGAAAAGACCATGACGGAGCTGAGGGACGACAGAAGTAATGCGGAAACGATTACAGCTACAATCGCGCGAGTTATTTTCAAGTTGATTCTCCCAGAAAGGCGACGGGCGACCGTATGCCGTTTGTCGTGACGCAAACTGTTGGTTTGCGAAGCGTTCGGTAAAATTTCCACCCCACTTGAAGCGCAACGTCCGCAAACTAACAGTTTGCGTTACATTGATTTCTTCGGCACCGCTCGCGCGGAACTTTCCCAATCCTTAACGCGTAGAATAAAGCTCGAAAGGATCATCATGGACAGCAGATATTATCCGGGCGTTGAAGCAGATCTTCCCAAACTGATTGGTGAACTTCGAGGTCTGTTCGATGCAGATTATGAAGTGCAGACAATGCACGTTGCCTCAACGACTGTTTTGCAAGCCCGAAAGTCTAGCACGTTGCGCGACCTTACCGGGCTCTCCGCCGCGTTGACGATCAAGATAACTCCGGAAGCCGGCGGCACTCGCGTCGAGATGGGCATGCAAAAGTGGGCCGATAAAGCGGCCGTCGCGGCTGTAGCTTTGCTGCTCTCCGCAGGTTTGCTGGTGGCTCTACCGGCGATTGGCGCTTATTGGCAATACAAGCTCACCGAAGATGCATGGAAAGCGATAGAGAATCATATCGCTCGCAAGGCGGGAGGGTATGTGCCGCCTTTGCCTGGGCGCTGCGGCAACTGCGGCTCGGCGAACAATGTTGACTCAGAATTCTGTACCTCGTGCGGCGCCAACCTGGCCGTTGCGCGTAAGTGCCCTTCGTGTGGCGCTACGCAAAAAGACAACACAGCGCGTTTTTGTAATCGTTGCGGGAAGTCGCTTGGGCCAATACAGAACCGGTAACGCGCTAATGTAATAGGATTGCAGGAGTATCCCTGCGTGGGTACCGCACTCTTCAGCGGTGGGGCGGGCTAGTCGTCTCGAGGTCGGGAAGGAGGGCATGCCCCCGCTCGTCGTGGGATTCACTTAGCTCATGAAAATGATTTTGCATCTCCAGTTAGCTTCTCGCGCGACGAAGAGCGGGGGCATGCCCTCCTTCCCTACCCGAGAATATAAGGGCCGCTCATAGTTACCCAACAGCTCTCACGCGCTGCCGCGATGTGCCGCCTGTAACGTTTGACACCGCGCAACCTTAGTCGTATTGTTCCGCCGCTTAACTTCGCATATCAGATCTCGAAGGTAGGACACGCATTACTGCTTGTGCTGACGGCTCGTTGGCATTCACCCGATCAAACAATCAGCCCAGTGTGTTTGCTCACCTTTGCTTAACTCGTGACAGACAGCAATGTCTGTCCTACTAAAACCCTTGAAACAATTTGGAGGTAGTATCATGAAGAAGTCTCTCCTGCTGGTTCTTAATGTAGTTTTACTTTCTGCTTTCACCCCGGCGTTCGCCCAGAACCCGCCCGCTCCGCCGAAGGTGCTTTTGATCGTTCGCGAGGAAATCAAACCCGGAATGATGGGAGCACACGCCAGGCATTCGGCTGATTTCGTCGGGGTATTCAACCAACTACAAACCCCAAACCACCGCATTGCCATGGTTCCCGTTGCAGGTAATGAAAATGAGGTCCTCTACATCAACGGCGGCGACTCCTTTGCCGAACTTGAAAACATCACCAGGACGACCGACAAACAAATGGAAGGTGCTAACGGCAGCATGCGGGTGAAGCTCGATTCGTTGGAGAAAGAGGCGCCAGCGATGCATGCTGCGATGCGAGACATGCTGGCGGTCTACCGTCCCGAATTGAGCTTCAATCCTGGCGTCATCCTTCCGCAGATGCGCTACTTTGCCGTCACGACTACTCGTGTTCGGCCGGGCTTTGATGCCGCCTATCAGGAGT
>JBGTCM010000522.1:0-22636 GCA_041748795.1 Pyrinomonadaceae bacterium | reverse complement strand
AGTGCGATCAGTGAAGAAGATGCGTTCGAGCGTATGCGGGGTGCCGCTTCGTATTTCGGTCCAACGAATGCCACCGTTGGCCGTATGTAAGACGGTACCATCGCTACCGACGGCCCAGCCCTCCACCGCGTCGAGAAACTTGACGTCCAGTAAGTCAGCAGTCACACCTGAGTCTTGCGCCTGCCATGAGTAACCGCCATTCGTCGTACGATAGATAGCGCCGCCACTGCCGACCGCCCACCCCACTCGTCCATCAACGAATGACGTCGCATTAAATCGTACGCTCGTCTTGTTAGGTAGTCGTGAGTGGTTCCACGTTTGCCCGCCATCTGAGGTCTGGAGAATGGTAGAGCCCGCGCCTACCAGCCAGCCATTGTTTTGATTAATGAAAGTTCCGCCTAGCAAGAGATATCGAGTTGGCGTTTGCAGGCGAATCCAGTTCGTCCCCGCGTCGCGCGTGGTATAGACCACGCCGCCTTCGCCAAATGCCCACCCGTGACCACTGCGGTTGAAGATTGCGCGCGTTAATCGTGCGTCCACATCTGCGCCGCGGAGATCCAAACGTCTCCACTCCGCGCCTCCATCCGTCGTCTTCATCAAATATGCGCGTGGTTCCTGGTTTGATTTCAAGTCGTAGATGTTTCGTTCGCAGACAAGAAAGCCGTTGAGCTCATCGGTGAAATAGACGTCACGAATCGCGTCGGCAGTCGGCTGCGGTCTGGATTGCCAGGTTGCTCCGCCGTCGGTTGTAAGGAGCAGTGTGCCGCGACTCCCCGCGGCCCATCCACGGTTCTGGTCCAGAAAGAAGACTGAATGCAGCCACGCTAAAGAGCCTGCGCGCTGCCTGGTCCATGCGCCGGTGGACGCAAACGCGGGTGTCCCGAGGCAAGCACAAAGCACTAAGCAGAATGCGGTAGGCAGACAGAAAAGGCGCAATCGCCGCCTAATCTTATCGCGGCCGAACCGCCGCCTCATGGAAACATACCTCCGGTAAAGATTCGGGCGAAGCTTAGGATCGGGAAGAAGTTCATGATCTTTTGGAAGCTCTTGAGCCTGTTACCGGGCACAATCACCTGGTCTCCCGGTACGAGATAAGTGGAATCGGGAGCTTTGCCTTTGTAGATTGCGCTCACGTTAACAGCGATGGGCGAGAGCACGCCGTTAGCCTGTTTGCGCAAGACCACGACTTTGCTTCGATCGCCGGTCTGCAAAACTCCACCGGCTTCACCCAATGCCTCTGCGACAGTGAGTCGGCGATTCATTAAACGAATGCCGGGTTGGGCAACGTCACCAATTACGCTGTACCTGTAAGACGACGCCTTGTCGAGCGCAACGTCGACTTGCGGCTCAATAATGTATTCGTCGTAGCGTTTCTTGATTAGGTCCGCGACTTCTTCGACAGTCTTTCCGTTTACGAATATTCCGCCCGGTACTAATGCAAGTGATATGCGGCCACTCGGAGGAATTACGATGCCGGATCTTGAGTAGCGGTCCTGCCCAAAGACACTGACGGAAATTACGTCTTCCGGGCCGAGACGGTAAGTGCTGAAGAAATTGTTGTAGGAGTTTACGATGTCTGATTCTTCTGAAGGCTGTTCCACACGAGTCGAGTCCGTAGCTGGGAGTTCGGTTGGTGTGGATCGAGCAGCAGGAGAGATAGCCTGATCGCTGTTCGCGATCACGACAGGCCCTGACGGGTCATCGGTTCCGCCAGTCTTGCCTTTCCTGGCGTCCGTGGTCTTGGTTGCAGCAGCCGTTTTATCACCGATCGGCGCTCCGTTGTCCTTCACGGGCTCCGCAGTTTTGTTAGCAAAACGCTGGCGCGTCTTGGCGGCGGCAGTGGCGGCATCAGTTGGCACATCCGGTGTCTGCGCAGGCACCGCTGCGCCCGGAATACTTAGCAGCGTAGCGGCTGTCACACTCATCAGGAATCTGTTTATCTTTTTCATCACAAACCTCCAGGGCACTCTCCATAGGAACCAACCCGCTGACGCAGGTGGTACGACATCACCGACCTCGACCGAAAACAATAATCTTTATGGTTTCGAAAAGAATTATGGCATCCAGCATCAAACTCTGGTTCTTAATGTAATAGAGATCGTACTCGAGCTTTTGCCGAGCATCTTCAATCGACGCGCCGTAGGGATATTTGATTTGCGCCCACCCGGTCAGACCCGGCGCAATCAGGTGACGCTGTTCGTAGTAAGGAATCTCCTGGGCCAACTGGGACACAAAGTGTGGCCGCTCCGGCCGGGGGCCAACAAAGTCCATGTCGCCACGGATGATGTTCCAAAACTGCGGAATCTCATCTATACGCACTTTACGGATGAAACGACCGACTCGCGTGGCACGATCGTCGTCCTGGCTGGCCCAAACTGGCCCAGCCTTCTCAGCATCGGTACGCATTGAGCGAAATTTCATGACTCGAAACGTGCGGCCGTTTTTCCCCACGCGTTCCTGCTTATATAGGACCGGGCCTGACGACTCGAGCTTGATAAAAACTGCCGTGACTAACGCGATCGGCAGTGAGAGCAGTCCACCAGTCAAGGCGACCAGCCGGTGGACTATCATTCGCACAATGCCGGAGATCCGTGCTTGCCTGCCGCGGCCTGAAAAGATCAACCACGACGGACGAACCATATTCAGCGAGACCCGTCCGGTGACCCGCTCGTAAAACGACGCACCTTCTTCAATGTTGACTGTTCCTGCCAAACTCATTTGCAAAAGTTCACTTGTCGGTAACTGTCCCCTTCGCTCTCCCATCGCTACGATGATGCGATCGATATTTTCCCGTTTGACTACTTGATCAAGCTCGGACGTAAGCCCTATAACGCGCGGATTGATCAGACTTTTGCCAAGCAATTCAGGATCGTTACCAATGAAGCCGGCAATTCGATACCCGGCGTCCGGCCGATTCAGCGTTTCCCTGGCGATATCAACAGCCAAACTGCCGGAACCCACGATCAGAATTTTTTCACCAAAATCGGGATGGCCTAGTAACCAATGGATCGACATTCTCCAGCCCACCATCAACCCAAGGGCCAGGGGCAAGGCGATTAACGAAATTCCGCGTCCCAGCATGGCTTGAGGAAACAGGTAGAAGGCCAGGGCCAGTGCAGTCCACGCCAACCCCAAGGCCTGGATCAGCCGCAGCAACAACTCCCGGCGATCGTGCATAACAACGAAGTCATAAAGGTCGAAAAGATAAAATGCGGCCATGCAAAACAGCGTGGCCAGCGCGGCTTTCAGGAACCCCTGACGCTCGACTAACTCATAATAGGATTCATTGCCGACACGCAGATACACGGCGCCAACGATGCCGCCATAGACGACCGCGGCTTCGGCGAGAAGCAATAGAAGCGTCCGAGTATTTGCACGAGAGGATTTCAACTGGCTATCGCAACCTCTTCCTCAGTTTCAACCAAACGAAGTTTTTCTTCAGCCGGTGGAGTTCGGTCGGGACGTTGATAGTGCTCACGGTATTGATAAGAATTGGACTCGAGCGCTTCGTCAGCACGGTTTAATACAACACCCAACATTTTTTCCTGCGGCAGTTCTTCCAGAAGCTTATGGACCATGGCGTAACGTGTCTTGCCTGACCGCACAACCATCACTGCGGCATCAGCGCGATTAATCAGTACGTTTGCGTCAGTGAAGATTCCCAAAGGCGGGGCATCGATAATGATAAAATCAAACATACGCCTCGCTTCGGCAATCACTCCGGCATAAGTTGGACCGGAAAGAAGTTCCGCCACGTCGTCGCGCGCCTGGCCACCCGGGAGCAGGTAGAGTCCCGCCGGATCCAAACGGACGATCGCATCGCTGAGGCTAAGCTGACCACCCAACACTTCGGAAAGGCCGCATGGTGCGTCAATCGCGAGGTAATCGGTGGCGCACGGCTGTCGTAAATCGCTATCGATCACCAGGGCGCGCACGCCTTCTGTTTGGGCCAACAGCCAGCCGAGGTTGAGCGCAGTTAAAGTCTTGCCTTCGCCCATTCCGGCGCTGGTAATAACAAACGTGCGCATTTTCTCCCGCTCGCCGGCTTGCAGGATTCTTGTCCGCAGCGAGCGATACTGTTCGCAGTAGGCTGATCGTGGTTGGGTAATGGCAACAAGATGAGGCTCGACGCGCGCTGAGGCTACGTCATAAGCGACGAAACCTTTTGCGCGCGCCGGCCTGGCAGCGTCCAAAGTTGCCCCAGCAGCACGCGAGGCTTTTCCGGTGGGGAGTGCCGTCCCGTCGGATGCATTCGCAGTGTGCGCAGTGAACGCTGAACTTTTCACAGCATCTTCCGCAAGGCTAAGGATTGAAGAGACACTGAATAAGTCTTCTTCAACCTGTGCCGATGAAGGAACGAGGCGGTGATTGCGGACTTCGCCGCGAGAATTCTGGGAAGGACGGGGTCTGAGCTGGGTTGGACCATTGGATCCAGCCCGTCTCAACGCGTCGTAAACTGTGCCCATTTTGGGTCTCCTTAAAAATGACAGACAGGAAAGTCGTATTACTGACAGGAATGTCTGTGCTACCAGGGACAGACAGGAGTGTCTGTCTACTTAGCTGTGGGAATCGCCGTTGTCGTTACCGGCGGCCCAAAGTTCTGCGCGTCCGGCGGCCGAGAAAATTCTCGCTGGCAATTCGTTTTCTTCACCGACCTGAAGCCCGCGTTCCTGGCGCGGCAACATATCGAGGTTTTCGGCTACCTCTTCGACGATTGAACGACCGATGATTAGTTCGCCCGACGCGTAACCCGCGAGCAAAGCGTTGTCGCAAAGATTGTTAATGTTGCGGGGAATCCCTTCGGTGCACCGATAGATGTAGTCGATCGCGTCCGGTGAAAAGATGTCGGTGCGTTCGGCTCCGCTGGCGAGTAGCCGCGAGGTTATGTAACGGTCGGTCTCGTCAACGTTGGGTAATGCCTTGATTACGCAGCGTAGTGCAACGCGCTGTTTAAGTTGACGAAGGTCGGGGTCGTTTAATACGTCGCGTAGCTCCGGCTGGCCGGTTAAAACTATCTGGAGCTGCTTGGCAGTATTTGATTCGAAGTTTGAAAGCAAACGAATCTCTTCAAGCACGCTCGGCGCAAGACCCTGTGCCTCATCGATAATCAAAACTGTTTTTAAGCCGCGCGAGTGTCTCGACTCAAGTGCTTGACCAAGCGCCACCAGCAATTCGGGTTTTGTTTCCCACTTCTGCACGTCCAACAAATTGGCGACCTGTTGATAAAACTCACTGACCGACAAGCGTGGATTGAACAGGTAAGCGACTAAGACCGAACGTTCCAGTCGCTGCATGATCCAGCGCAGGATAGTGGTCTTCCCGGTCCCAACTTCTCCCGTCACCACCACCAGGCCCTTTCCACTCTCAATGCCGTAGTGGAGATTGGCCATCACTTCAGTGTGCGACGGAGTGAAATAGATGAAGCGCGGATCGGGCGTCAGCGCAAATGGTAATTCTTTTAACCCGTAGAATTCTGTGTACACTTTCAAACCTCCAAAGCCGAATTGACCGGCTGGCTTCGATGAGCTTTAGACCACGAAGCGCTCAAACACCCGGGTCAGTTGCAGAATGAGAGCGAGTGCGGGAATAGCGACAATCGCCGCTGCTACTCCCACTCCGACCAATATCTTTCGACGTCGCGGACGAGAGCGAGCCTCACGCGGCGTGAGCAGTTCGGGTACGGATAACAATACGGGCAGACCCGTGTAATGAGCTGCGTCTTCGCTTGTTTGTATGGTTAAGAGGCGTGGTGCTTCAAAAAGTCCGACAAGCAGAAAGCCAACGGCGAATCCAAGGCCAATCCCGCCGCCCACCAAAATAAGACGCTTCGGGGCCACGGGTCGCGCCGGCAGGTTAGCCGGATCGACTACTTGAATACCTTCGCCTTGTTGCTGGCTTGCGGCGTCAGCTCCCAAGCCGATTTGTTGCGCCTGCAACAGAAGCTGATCGTAGGAGTGCTTCTTAGTTTGGTAGTCGCGATCGAGTGCTCCCAAAGTAACCTCGGCGCCGGGAACATTATTTATGCGGCCCATAACCATCGAGACCTGCTTATCAATCTCGGCAAGTACGCCCTGCTGGCGCTTAATTTCGCCATCGACGAGTTGCATCTCAACCTCAAGACTGCCCACCGTGAGGTCCGGACGAGCGCGGAGCTTGTCCTGCTTCTCCTTGATTCGCTCTTTCCATTCGTCGATCATCTGGGCCATAGCCGTATTGACGGAATCCACTTCCGCCTGCTTCGCGAGTACATCGGGATGCTTGGGTCTAAGTTCAGTCAACATGCGTGTCAACTGCGATTCCAAATCTGCTTTTCGAGCAACGAGTTGGGACCAGGCCAACGTGGTTTTCGGATCGGTCGTATTCTCAGCAACGTCGTCCTTTATCTGCTCCGAGCTCTTTTTCACGAGCGCGAGCTGGCTTGTCAGTGCTGACCGTCGGTCCTGCATACGTCCAACTTCGGAAATGTAAGCTTTTTGCTGTTCACGAAGTCCCGACAGTTGGCCAACCAAAGACGCAGCTTCTGAAGGCAAGTTGCCAACATTTTTCTGCATGAAGTCCAAACGCTGACGATCGACTGCGTCGAGCTCTTCTTTAGTCTGGCGGACCTGCTGGTCTATGAACTGTTTCGCTGAAGTGGTCGAGTTAATCGTGTTCTTCGTTTGCTCATCGATGTATTTGCTGGCCAGCTCCGCGGTGACAGCCTGGGTCGTCCTGGCGTCGCGGCCGCGATAGGTGATGTTGAAGCCGTTGGTTATATCGTTACGGCTGGTATTCACTTCGACGTGGATGCTCTTTCGCATGTAGTCGATGAGCAGCTCCGTCGGTTCGCCGCGCAGTCGCTCGGCTTTGTACAAATCATACTTTTGGATGAGCGGCTCGAGTGAGCTGCGGCTGGTGACAACCTGGGCGATGCTATTAATTTGCCGCGTAAGGCTGTCTTCCGTGATTGTCGGGACCACATTGGTTGGTAGCGTTGACGGTTTGACGACGATTAGAGTTGACGACTCATAAAGGTCAGGCAGCCGAAAAACGACCCACGACACAGCCGCGGCAATCGCAATCGCGGGAAGAATGATCAACCACTTCCGCTTCCAGGCAATCTTCGCGTATTCACCCGGAGTTCTTTGCCGGAATTCAATACTCATGGCGTTCTCCTCGAAAGTCAGCTCGCTTAGAGCGTTGCTAAAACGTTCCGGGCTTCGCCCGCTTCCGCAAACGGCGACCTTTCGCTGAGTCGCACTGCCTGCTCAAGCGCGCGTCGCGCAGCGTCTTTGTCGCCGCGTGCTTTCAAAGCCATTCCGAGGTGGTATTGATAATTGGCGGCGGGAACGCCGTTGCCATTCTTGGCAGCGCGCTCGTCAAGATTTACTGCTTTTTGAAGTTGCTCAACGGCGGCGCCGTAAAGACCCTTCTTGTAGTAGACCCATCCAAGCGTATCGACAAAGCCAGGAATGTTTGGGTTCTTCTGCACCACACCCTGGGCCAACCGCACGGCTTCGTCGAGATTACCGTTACCGTTGACGGCATACAGCCAAGCCAGGTTGTTGGCGGCAATCACCGCATTCTGATCCTTGCCTAGCGCTTTTCGGTAGCTCTCAGCCGCGGCATCGTAGTTTTTGCGCGAGTCGTCAAGCATGCCGATTAACGTATAAGCAGTGGCGTTGTCAGGCCGGCGCTCAAGTATCTTTTGATATTCCGCAATCGCGCGCTCCTGCTGGTTGGTATTGATGAACAGCGCGCCGAGTGCCGAATACGCCGCGATGTAATTTTGATCCAGCTCAAGGGTCTTGCGAAGCGAAGCTTCAGCCTGATTTGGGTTTCTCTCGAAACCGTAGATCTGAGCTTTCAAATAGTGCAGCGATGCGACGTTTGGATAGCTGTTCAGGACCTGATCGATTCTCGCGTGGGCTTTACCCAGGTCATTGTTGCGCGCGTAAAGTCGAATCAGTCCGCTCAATGCATTGAAATTCGTACTATCGACAGCCAGCGCGTTCTCGTAGAAGGCCGCGGCTTCGTCACCATTTCCTTCCGCCAGGGCAACGCCGGCGAGGCTGATATTTGGGTAGGTGTCACCCGGAGCCGCGTCGCGGGCCATGATGAAATCCTGCCGGGCGCCTTTAGTGTTTCGTTGATCCAGTTGGGCAGCGCCGCGTGCAAGAAAAGCTTTGGCACGAATCTCTGCCAGCAGCTGTGGGGAGTTTTGTCTATCGGGAGCTGTCTGGGCCAAACGTTCGATCAATTCGGTAGACAAACGTTGCGCGCCCTTCGAATCTCCGGAGGCCAGACTGATCTGAGCCTGCATCAACCTGGCTGGAAGATAATCAGGATAATTGCGTTCGAGGTCGCCCGCGAATCCTCGCGCCTGGTCCATGTTGCCAAGGTTGAAATTCGCCTGGGCCATGAAATAAAGCCCTGGGCGCGAGTTAGGCTCCTGTATCAAAACCTCTTTCAGATCTTCGACTGACGCCAGCAAATCATCCGTCAACCCGGTTTGTGCACGAACGCGAGAGCGCAGAAGCAACGCCTGGCGGTCGTGCTGGTCCTTGGCCAGCACTTCATTAATCTGGGCCATCGCGCCCTGAGTGTCCCCGCGCATCAGCATGATTTCGCCGAGCCGGTAACGCCCCTGCGAAAAATCGGGCGACTTGGTCATGATGTTTTGATAAATGCTGATTGCTTCGTCGAGTCGATTAATCGAAGAATAAAAGTCAGCCAGTATGGCCATGCTTTCAGGCTTGTCTTTGTCGAGGTCGGCCAGCGCCTTGTAAGCGGCTTCAGCTTTGTCAAACTGTTTGTTGACGAGATAGAAACTTGCCAACACAAATCGCGAAGTTCGATTTGTAGGCTCTACGTCAACAGCCTTGCGCATTTCGACTTCCGCGTCGCCCAGCCGGACGAGTTGAGCCAGATACTTGCCATATTCGGTGTGAGCGAGGCCGGAGTTGTTGTTGACTGAAATCGCCCGTTGAAACGTTTCTTCGGCTTTCGCCTTGTCGTTTGTGACGATGTAGTAGCGCGCCAAACTCAGGTACGACTCAACACGCTTGGGATTCAACTGAATCGCATGGTTGATCTCGGCGAGGGCTCTTTCCCGTTCATTCTGAGCATATAGAACACTGCTCATCAGAATGTGGCCTTCAACGTGGTTGGGATCCTTTTGCAGAATTTCTTTGGCCAGCCGATCAGCTTCAGCTACCAACTGTGAGTTTCCTTTGGCGGCAGCGATGTAGTAGTTGCCGAGCTTTACGCGCGCATCAAGGTTTTCGGGATCGAGCTGGGTTGTCTTACGCAACTCTTCGAAAGCCTCCTGAAAACGCTGCAGCCCTTCGTAAGCCCGCGCAAGTCCCCAATGGGCCGCGGCGAGCTTTTCGTCAATCTGTACGGCGTTGCGGAACTCAAGCGAGGCTTCCTGAAATTTTTCGTCCTTCAGGTAAACTTCGCCCCTCTCGACGTGGGCTATTTTGGCTTTTTCGGGATTTGTGCAGCCGCTGATTGCGAAGAGGGCTGCTAGCAGAACTGACAGAAGGGTGGCGCGATAAAGGGTAATTCGGCACTCAGTTTTCATTGTCTTTCCTCGGTGTTGGTCTCTGGATTTCTCTCGTTCTGCCATCAGTGGCGGGCAACGCCACGTAACAACTCCCGAGAGGGAGACATCTTTACTAGAAGGCTAATTCCAAAGGCTTTCCGCAATTTCCGGTTATGAGCTGGCGGGTTTTTCCGAAGGCCATCAGTCTGGGATGAATTCGGGCAAGATGGTCGAAACCTGAGCGGCCAGTCGACCGGCGGCCTCCAGAGCCGCTGTCTCCGAACTCTGCACCGGGGTCGTTATTCGGACCATCGCGCCATCAGAACGGCGCAGACGAACACTGTCGATTACCGTGTAAACCTTGCCCCAGTATTCACTCTCGGTCGAGCGGCCGCGTCCCTGATACCAGTAAATCAGCAACTCCTTGTGATCGCCGTTTTGAATGAGGTATCTGTTGGCAACAAATGGAGCTCGCCCTTCGGGCGTGATCGTAATCTTCCCTGGCTCTTTCATTACCCAGCCGGATCCGGGGAGACAATTTAGGGGGCTGTGGTAAGTTGCGCCATCCCGCTGACTAGAGTAATAGCCAACGTAAAAATTCATCACGCGGCCGTCCGGCGCTCGATAGTTGCGAAGCAGATAATCGCTGGCGCGCAAGACAGCCATTGTTTGATTGTCGAGTTTGTCGTCGCCGCCAGTTTGCTCCCAGGAACCAATCTGCTTGGGAAAGCCGTTCAACTCCTTGCGTTCGACTCGCGCTTCGCCCAGGAAATTCCATCCATTGACAACCACTCCGCCCGCGAGAAGGAGAACAAAAAGAATTGCAAATCGCATGCGTTTCATTTATTCGACTCCTTCGGCCGGGGCAAACTGGATTGGAGCAGATCGTGGGTTCTTACTTTGGTCCAGGCCGGCTTCCCTCGCCTTTGGCTTAACACGATCAAGTAGCCAACCCACTGCAAACAGCATAAGGAAAGCAACGACGTAAATTACCCATCCCGAGAAGCTGTGGAAGAAGCCATCAGCGACCTGAGTGCCGTAGTAGTGGGCCAACACACCAGTGCCGCTGACCCTGAGCGCGTTCGTAAGAATCGCTATGGGGACAGCTGACAGCACGATCACTGAGGATCTAAACCAGCCATACTTCCTTATTCGTGACGCTATTTGCGACCCTCGACTCGTTTCCCCATTTCCTTTGCCTCCCCCATGATTGCCGCCGCGTGGATGAGTAAAGTAAGCGAACACCACAGCGAGAGTAACCAGGGTCATTAACGACCGAATACCGCTACAAGCTTCGACTACTTCAAGCTTCTTCGTCTCACGTGCACCCAGGGGCATCAACTCGATAACGTTGCCCTGACGAAGCACGGGAATGTCGAAGAGCATCATTGCTGTTACCGCACAGCGCGAGGCAAAGAGTTGTAGTGGAAAGGCTACTTTGTTGAAGATTATCGCGGGGATGGGTATTGCGAGTATTAGCAGGAATAATGGCGCTATCATTAGCCGCAGCACAGCAAAGCCCCAGAAATAAAGGACGATTCCGGCGAGCAACAGGACCAACGACATCCTCTGCATGTAAAGCTCCGCGCCTGCCGTGCCGGCCCAGAGAGCGACGAGACCCAGCACAACTGTCGAAAGCCCCAAAAGTTCCGTGGGACGTTGCGCAGCAGCCGCAAGGCGGGCACGTTGGCTCCAGAGGATATAACCGATGATTAATGGAATCAGCAGGCCGTGGGAATAGTTCTCATCCGTCCACCAGGTTTGGCCAAGCTTTGCCAACACTGCTGCGTAGGCGAATGCCAGAGCTGAAGAAATGGCGAGAATCCGCCAAAGGTATTTTGTGCCGGGGGCACTTAGGGTGACACTCATGTGGTTTTTTTTGGACGTCTCCACTAAGAAAGGGCAATTCCCCAGCGGAAACCAAAGTTTTTTTCAAGCGGGTCTAATCAGGAGAAATACTTCTATGACCCAATGAAAAGAAAACGTGTAAAGAGATCAGAATTCCATGATGAGAAGGAGCGCGATCAACTTTTCTGTTAGTTCTTTTCGGGTGACGCAACTTGTCACTTTTTTCGATACAATCCGACCATGAAGCGTTCCGGAGTTGCAGATCTTCCCCTCCACGGCGGCCGAGTACCGCCTTGGCTTGCCGAACGCATGAGTAAGCTCGGCACGGCGATCACCGAGACCATAATCCACGATTACGGCACATCGGCTTTCCTTTCTCGTCTGAGCGATCCGTTCTGGTTTCAGGCCCTTGGTTCGGTTATGGGGATGGATTGGCATTCCTCGGGAATAACCACGTCAGTGATGGGGGCCTTAAAACGGGGTTTGGCATCGAGAGCAGATGAACTGGGCCTGTACATCTGCGGCGGCCGCGGGCGATACGCACAACTAACGCCCCATGAACTTCGTTTGGTCGCGGATCGCCGCGGATTCGACGGCGATGCTTTGATTCGCACGAGCCGATTGACTGCGCGAGTTGACAACAACGCTATCGCCGATGGCTTTCAGATCTATTTACACAGTTTCGTCTTGACGTCGAGCGGCGAATGGGCTGTGGTGCAGCAGGGTTTAAACGATCGAAGTGGCATGGCCCGCCGGTATCACTGGCATTCAGCTTCCGTCCGCGACTTTGTTGCCAGAACCACATACCGGAATCGTGGGCGAAAATCAGGGCACCATTATGAATCTCGTCGATGCTCAGGCTACGCCGGCGCAAACTGCGATGCTTGAGATCTCACGCGAACATCCGGAGAAAACGTTGACTGCGGCACGCCATCTGCGGCTGCCGGCGCATCACGAAGTGCGAGAGAAGGACGTGGATCTGAAGAGACTTGGTGCTGTGCTGGCCGTTGCGTACGAACGCGATCTCCATAACTTCGCCGAATTGTTGTTAGTCGAAAACCTCGGGCCACGTACTCTTCAGTCTCTGGCGTTGGTTGCCGAGGTAGTTCACGGCGCGCCGAGCCGGTTTTCCGATCCTGCGCGTTTCTCCTTCGCACACGGCGGCAAGGATCGTCACCCATTTCCCGTACCCCTCAAGACCTATGATGAATCTCTGGACTTTCTGCGGACCTCCCTGGACGCGGCGAAGGTCGGTCACACGGAAAAGCTCGACGGCTTTCGACGCCTTGATCGCTTCGTGCGCGCGGTCGAGATGAAGCTCAAACCGGAAGCAAATTTCAAGGCTCTCATCGCTCACGAAAACGCTATCTCCCGATCACTCAGCGGGCGTTCTATTTTCGACGACAAACGAAAACCAACATCTCGTGTTGGTTACAACCCACAGCAACGCTCACTGTTCTAGCCCGGAGTGACAATCTAAGACCCCTGCAACCTCTCAGGGTGGGGAAGGAGGACTCACAACGGATCCTCGGGGCACCGAAGAGCGAGCTCACTAAGCGAACTTCAGGTTCTGATACCGCCGTCGCATCGTATCTACCGGACAACGCAAGTTCTGTCACCATCGCGCGTTCTAGCCCACAACAAACCTCCCCTGATTACGCTCCGCACAATCTCCCGCCGATACATGGAAGAAATTCAAGGTTAAACCCGTCTTATTGGATGGAGAAATCATTATGAACAATGACGTGGTCGCGAACCTGTTCAACGTGCGCTCGCACAACCCATCTTTCTTTTGCCATCAAGGACATGGCTGCTTTTAATGGGGAACTCCTGGATTTCTGTATTCCAGTAAACCTCCACTTTCCTCCGGATGCGATGATCCAGTTAGTCCACGAACGCCTCAGCGAGATTCTTCGATATTATCCAGACTACACCGAGGTCCATCAGCAAAACATCAGTGAGATGACCGGGCTCCCACCCGAAACGATCGTTCCAGCTAATGGATCCACCGAGATCATCACGAGGCTCTGCCAGCAGGCGGAAGGCCCCATCGTAACCGAAGTGCCAACCTTCAGCCGTTGGGCCGATTTGCCCGAAGAGTTAGATCTTTCGTTGCACACGCTGGTGCGCAAACGTGCCAACCGATTCGAGCTCGAAGTCGACGAAATCGTGATGCGCGTCCGCGAAGTGCGGGCCCGCACATTAGTTATTTGCAACCCGAACAATCCGACTGGTGCGTGGCTAACAATTCAGGAGATCAAACAACTTGCGCTGTCGCTGCCAGACCTGGATACAGTTATCATTGACGAGTCGTTTATAGACTTCGCGGACCCTGCCCGGCGTTGTCAGCGCGGCAGAATACGTCAACGACATTCCCAACCTTATTGTCGTCAAGAGCATGGGCAAGTCATTCGGGTGGCATGGTGTCAGACTGGGTTACGCGATAGCCACCAGCGCGCGCGCCCAAAAGCTGCGTGCTCTTCAGCCTTTCTGGAACATCAACGGACTGGCTGCGTACGTGCTGAAAACCGCGACCAGGTTCAAGCACGAGTATCGAGTAAGTTTCACGCTAGTAGCACAGGATAGGCGCTACATGACAGAACGACTCGCGACGGTGCCTGGCCTTGTAGTCTATCCCTCGCAGGCAAATTTCCTTTTCGTCGAGATTCCAGATGGAGTTTCGGGCCGCATACTGCGCGATCGACTGCTGAATGACCACGGCCTCCTGGTACGCGAGTGCAGCAACAAGATCGGCGCAACCGAACAACAACTGCGTCTGGCTGTGCAGACAAGGAACGCCGTCGACAGCCTGGTCACCGCGCTATGCGACGAACTGAGTGTCGAAGTCGTAAAACAACCTGTGGGTTTGCAAGTGCGGTAGTTACAAAGCGGGCAGGAGTCGTGAGGGTCGCAAATTAACGTTGCGTTATGGCTCGCAGTTTAGAACAACATTCCCTGTTCGGTCTCCTTGACTACGACCGGCTCAACAAGTTGGGGGCCTTCGGCTCGAGCATGGTTTACCTCCGCACTGACCGGAAAACTCTTCATTTCACCCGCCGGAAATGGCGCTAGCAGTTCCTTCAACTCATCCGGCCTCGCGTCTTCACGCAACCATCGGTCGTAATCCTCAGGCGAGAGGATCACCGGCATGCGATCATGGATCGTCGCCAATAGCTCGTTTGGGCTAGTGGTTATGATTGAGCAGGAAGTGACAGCAGCAGATGAAAATTCATTGCCTGGATTTCGCCAACTATCCCACAAGCCGGCAAATGCGAAGGCGACTTCGTCCTTCATTTGAAAATAATAAGGCTGCCTTGTTTTTCCATTCCGCTGCCATTCATAAAAACCGTCGGCTGGAATGAGACATCTTCTTCTAATAAACGATTCGCTAAAGCTTGGTTTCTCTTCCAAAGTTTCCGCCCTTGCATTAATTAAACCTACCGGCTCACGACTCCATGAGGGGATAAGGCCCCAGGTCATCACCTCAAACGCAGGTTCGTTTCCGGACTGAATGATTGTCAACAGCTCCTGGCTTGGCGCGATGTTGTAACGTGGACCGAGCAGCGGAAGTCGCGAGACCTCGGCCCAGTTAAGCATGTTGAGCTTTTGCTCCCATCGGTTTATTGATCGAAGAGTGAAGCGGCCGCACATTGCTAAATCGTAGCCTAATTCGCAGAATTCTCGGAATCTGCAGACCCAGCATTGACTCGCGAACCAGATTCGTAATACAAGCGTGGCGCTGCGATCTATTTGCGACGTTCGACTAACCGCCATCTCCTGTAATTTGTTTCAAGCTATCCGGTGAATTTGCTGTTGGCCAGTCTTCCTGGCTTTGAAAGCGGTAACGATCAACTCGAGCGTTATTCACTTGCCGCTGATGCGACTTATGTTTCTAGAATCAAAAGTCTCCATTTCCAACCGGCGTAGTTCCCAAGTGTTTATCCTGGCTGTCTTCGTTCTCAGCCTGTTGTTTGGCGGCTCGTGCAAACGAGAGGCATCAGCACCTTCCGCAGACAACAACGCGATGCGTCAACAACGCGGCGCAGAAATCGTCGCGGAATATCTCAAACGCGATGCGTCGCCTTACCGTAAAAATCGCGTACGCATGACTATCGCGGCGCCTTCTGAGCCGGTCAAAGTTTACGAGCTTGAAATCTGGCGCAAGCAAACACCCGCAGAGACGTTAACGTTAACGCACATTGTTCAGCCTGCTGATGAAAACGACCTCGCGGCTTTGAGTATCGAACGACCAGGACAACCTGCAACCAATGTCTCCTATGTCTCGTCAACCGATCAGTTTCGGGAAACCGGGACCAATAAGATGTTCTTCGGCGGCTTAACAGCGCAGGAGCTCCTGGGCGAGTGGGACAAATATGGTTATCAATTGCTGGGTGAGAAGGATCTGAACGGCGTCAAGGTTTACGAAGTGGAAGGGAACCTCAAGGTGCCGGGCTACACTGTAATAACGCGTTCTGTAACTCTCTTTCGGGCCGACAACTACCTGCCGGCGGAAATGCACCTGTTCAATTCTGATGGCACTGAGCTGAGAAGCTTCAATGTAAACAAGTATGGAAACGTTGCTGGTCGCGATGTTATCTGGCTGACTGAAATTAACAATCTTTCACGGCAAACGAAGATCACGATTGAAACGCTGGGCCTGGAATTTCCGGAAAAAGTTGATGAGATTGTCTTCACGAGAGATCGTTTGAAACAAATAGCGCAGCGGCGGTAGCAGGTTTACAGAGTACAAGCTTTAGCTTGCGTGGTGGGGAGAAGCCAGTTAAGCGGTCAGGAAAACCGAGACTGGCTCGTAGCGAAGCGGCAGCCTTAAGGTTGTACTCTGAACACCTGTTTTCCGCCATCGACAGGCTGGAAAGCTTGTCCTACAAAAATGACTGAATCAAACAGCGTAGTTCGACTGGAAAAGCTCGCGAAGGCCTACACAGATGGACAGACGTTTTATGCTCTTAATCATGTCGATCTTGAAATCGGGCGTGGCGAACGCGTGGCCATCATGGGTCCGTCGGGCTCCGGCAAGTCAACGATGCTGAATTTGATCTGCGGTCTCGACGTTCCGACGTCAGGTCGCGTCTTTATCGAGGGCACGGACATATCGCAGTTGAGCGATGACCAGCGTACGCGTCTGCGTCGCGAAAAAGTCGGCATGATCTTTCAGTCGTTCAACCTCTTGCCGACGCTTTCTGCCCTTGAAAATGTTTCTCTTCCATTACGTCTGCGAAATAGATCCCGCCGCGATGCAGAAAAACGCGCGCGGGAGATGCTCGAACGAGTAGGCCTGCACAGGCAGGCGACTCATCGCCCTGACGAAATGTCCGGTGGAGAATGCCAGCGCGTAGCTATCGCGCGGGCGTTGATTTTCGATCCCCCCGTCCTCCTGGCAGATGAGCCAACTGGAAATCTCGACTCGGCCAGCGGCGACGGAGTGTTGCAACTGCTTAACGAGCTTCACAGCGAACTCAACAATACGATCCTGCTGGTTACGCACGATCGGCATACCGCCGAAAGTTGTGAGCGTATGTTGATCTTGCGCGACGGGAGGGTAGCTGAAGATAGTGCCCACCCATCAACGATTGAGAGTGTGTTGACGGACTCCTTATGATGACCGGACCGTTAGCGTTCGTGACCTTGCGACAGTGGGGTGAGCACAGGCTCCGCCTCTTTCTAACCCTCACGGGGATTGCCCTTGGTGTGGCGGTCTTTTTTGCGGTGCGTACCGCTAACACCACGCTCGTCAGTTCGCTGGCTACCACCGTAGAGAAATTAGCCGGTCACGCAACCCTGCAGGTCTCGGCTGGTGAAGCGACGGTTCCCGAAGACATTCTGCTCTCCGTTCGTCAAACTCCCGGCGTTTATTTGGCCGAGCCCGTTATTGAGAAGGTAGTTGAAACTGCTCTGCCTGATGGGCCAAACCTGCTGGTGATGGGAATGGACACCGGGAGTGATTTGAAGTTGTACGAAGGCGAGTTTGATCAGTCGAGTCTTGAAATCAGCAACCCGCTTGCGTTTACCGAGCGGTCGGATTCAATCGCGGTCTCCCGCCCTTTCGCGGATCGTTACGGACTCAAGGACGGCGATCGTATTCCGATCTTTACGCCGCGTGGGCGGCAGGATTTCACTGTTCGCGGCTTCTTCAGGACTTCGGGCGCCAGCGTCGTGTTTGGCGGCAACATTGCCCTAATGGATATTCACGCGGCGCAGGCCGCCTTCGATCGGATTGGCAAGTTAGATCGCATCGACATCATGACGGACCCGGGCCTGAATGTGGGCGTAGTCCAGCAAAGTTTGCGATCACGTCTCCCCGCAGGCTTTGAAGTCGCGAAGCCGGATCGCCGTAGCGAAAGCATTGAGAAAGCAGTCTCGGCGATGCACTTGAGTCTCCTCATCATGAGCTTGCTGGCCGTGACGGTCGGCATCTTTATCATCTTCAACTCGCTAAGCGTTAGCGTAAACCAACGCTGGAAAGAGATCGGAGTTCTACGGTCCATTGGGGTCGAGGGCCATCGAGTGCAGAAGATGTTTCTCGTCGAAGCTGTCGTGCTGGGTCTGGTTGGCTCTGCAGTGGGTGTCGGCCTCGGCTTCATCCTGGCCGGCGGCGCTGTCAAAGTCATGAGCAACGTCTCGGCAACATTCTATGGTCTGGCTTCGACGCCACAAACTCCGACGTTTCGTTGGGACTTTGCGGTTACCGCTTTCGCTATTGGCGTCGCCTGTTCCCTGTTGGCCGCGTGGCTCCCGGCACGTGCGGCTTCTCATCTCAGCCCGGTCCAGGCACTCCGCAACATCGAGGTTGAAAGAGGTGAAGGAGTGCTCGGTTGGACTCGCTTCGCCATTGGCCTTTCGTTCATCCTTGCCGGTCTTGCGCTTTCAATTTTTTCTCCACCCGGCGTTGGCTTAATGGTCCATTTCGGTTACTCGATCATGGTCCAGTTTGGCATGATTCTGCTGTTGCCGAAGTTTGTCGTCTGGGGATCGCGCGTCCTGCGCCCACTGATGGGGCGACTCTTCGGCGCTGAAGGGCTGATGTCGATTGACGCAGCAGTAAGAATGCCGCGGCGTACGTCCGCAACTGTGGGCTCGTTGATGCTGGGGTTGTCGTTTGTCTTTTCGGTTGGCGCTTTTATCCATAGTCATAAAAGCGCCCTCGATCGAATGCTGGATCGGTGCATCAATGCGGATCTGACAATTGCCACTTCCGACCAATTGCGCTCACGCACCTATCATTTTAGTGAGGAACAAGAACGACGCGTGGCTGCCCTCGCGGGGGTGAAAGATACAGACGGCATGCGAGTGACGGCGATCTCCCACTCAAATGATGAAATCATGGTAATCGCCCGCAACATGGGCTTGTGGTTTTCTAACTCGCCCGGCTTGCTTGAAGAAGGCGATGCCCGCCGGGCACAACAACAGTCGAGCAACGGCGAAGGCTTCGTCATCTCGCAGAATCTATCCTTCAAGAATGGTCTAAAGGTCGGCGATCCCCTCAGCCTGGAAACGCCGAAGGGTCTTCTTACGCGGCCGGTTGTCGGCGTCGTCGAGTTTTACTACGTCGAAAAGGGTTCGGTCTTCCTGGATCGGGCGCTTTACAAACAGTATTGGGGAGACAACGCAGTAGACCTGATTCTGCTAAACCTTCAGCCGGGTGTTGATCGCGCGTGGTTCAAAGGAGAAATAAACCGCGCGATGGCGGGTGAGCAACGCGCTTTCATCTACACGAGTGAAGAGTTGAAAGCATGGAGCGGGCGTTTGACGGACCAGTTTTTCACGCTCACTTACCTGGAGATGTTGATTGCAATCTTCGTGGCCACTATGGGACTGGTCAACATGCTTGTGGTTTCGGTATCAGAGCGACAACGCGAACTAGGTATCCTGCGCGCGCTGGGCGGCCTGCGCAGCCAGGTGCGCAAGATCGTCATCCTGGAGGCAGTCGCTATTTCGATCGTAGGTTTCGCTACCGGCGTAATCGCTGGTCTCTTCAATGCTTACTTCCTGGTGCGCACTGCTGCCCGGCTCATCGCAGGCTTCAGTCTTCGTTTCGAATTCCCATTGACGGTCGTGCTTGTGACATTTCCTGTTGTACTCGTCGTGGCTATCGCCGCTGCATGGTGGACTGCGCAAAGGGCGATGCGCTTGCGCGTGGTTGAAGCGATAGGATACGAGTAGCATCACCGGCGTATAGAGTACAAGCTTTAGCTTGCGGCGATGCATCAGAAGCCGGCCAGCGGCGTCGTGCAAAGATGCAACCTGAAGGTCGTACTCTGAACACCTGTTTTCATCCAAACTATAGAGGTACTACTTGGTGTCATACAACGTAACCACAACTATCCAGGAACATTACGATCTGGCATCTCCGTACTACAAAGACCTCTGGGGACAACACCTTCACCATGGTTACTACGAGACCGGGACAGAATCAAAAGTTGAGGCGGCAGAGCAATTGATAAAGCTCATCGTGCAGCGCGGAAATTTTCCGCGAGGCGCGCGAATTCTCGACGTTGGCTGCGGCATCGGAGGCACCTCGATTTGGTTAGCTGAGCACATGGAGTGCAAGGTCACAGGTATAACGATAAGTCCCGTCCAGGTGCAGATGGCTACCGAAGCGGCTCGCCAGCTCAAACAACAACCAACATTCCTGCTACACGATGCCAACGACCTTAGGGTGGAAGGTGAATTCGATGCGATATGGGCCGTCGAAGTAATATCCCACCTCAGCAACCGGGCCGAGTTTTTCAAGCGCGCTTCAAAACTACTAGTACCGGGAGGCATCATCTGCGAAGCGGCCTGGCTCAAGGATGAGCACCTGAACCATAAGGACGAGGAAAAATATATTCGACCAATCGAAGAAGGAATGCTGGTGGAACTCCCGACGCTCGCTGAATACAAACACCACCTAAAAAATAATAATTTGGGAATTCGGTACTACGAGGATATTAGCGAGAAGGTAGCGCGCACCTGGGATGCCTGCCTCGAAATTGCCGGAAAAAGGGCAACCTGGGAACTCGCTTACAAACACGGTAAGGAGTTCGTCACTTTTCTCAAATCCTTCAAGGCAATGAAGGATGGGTACAAGTCCGGGGCTTTCCGTTACGGACTAATGATCTCTGAAAAGCGCTAGCAGACTGATCTCAAAAAGCGCTATCAGCACTTGGGTTTTGAAAGGCCGTTGTCACCTCTCAAATGAGGTCGAAGGGAGTCGTTGATCACCTCTCAGGTAAGGTAGAGGAGAGTCGTTAGTCACCTCTCAGGTAAGCCCAAGAAAGTTTTTCGTTTCACCTGAACATTATGTTAATTAGAAAGTACTTAATCATCCTGGTGCTCACGGTCTACGCGTCGACTGCAGCACACACCTCAGCCCCACAACAAACCGGATCGCCGCGGACTCCAAAGCCTACGCGAGCAGACATACTCCGCGGTGAATACGGTCCCTACCGGGCGAACAACGATCTGCTTTTTTACCATCTCGACATTCGTGTCGATCCTGATCAGAAGCGTCTGAGCGGAAAAACCACCGTCAGGTTTCGCATGCTCAAGGACGACACGCGTATTCAGATGGACTTGCAACGTCCGATGGAGGTCGAAAAAATTCTGCTGGTCAATGCCCAGTCCAATGTCCGAGGTTCAGACTCAGCCACAGAGTTGAAGTATGTGCGAGAAGAAGGCGCGGTCTTTATCGACTTTCCCCAGATCCTTCGTGCCGGGCGCGTTTACGCGATTGATTTCTACTATTCAGGTTATCCGAAAGCTGTGGGCAGGTTCGATGGCTTCGCTTTCAAAAAGGATCCGCAAGGTCGTCATTGGATCAATACGGCCTGCGAAGGCCCCGGCGCGAGCGTGTGGTGGCCGAATAAAGATCAGTGGAGAGACGAAGTTGAGTCCATGCAGATTAGCGTGGCGATACCGAACAACCTGGTCGACGTGTCCAATGGAAGGTTCCAGGGTAAGACCGATCTCGGTGACGGTTACACGCGCTGGGATTGGCTGGTCCAATACCCAATCAACAACTATAACGTGTCGGTTAATATCGGACAGTACACGCATTTTTCGGATCATCTCGATGACCTCACCGTTGATTTTTACGTGCTGCCTGAAAACCTGGAGAAGGCAAAAAAACAATTCTCGCAAACCAGAGGAATGTTCAAGGCTTTCCAACATTACTTTGGTGAGTATCCGTTCAAGAAAGACGGTTTCAAATTGATCGAAGTGCCCTACGCGGGAATGGAGCACCAGAGCGCCGTCACCTACGGCAACCGTTTTGCCAACGGTTATCTCGAACGAGACTGGACCGGAGTTGGCATCAGTCCGAAGTTTGACTTCATCATCATCCACGAAAGCGGACATGAATGGTTTGGCAACAGTGTGAGTGCAGCCGACGTTTCCGACATGTGGATCCATGAGGGCTGGACCACCTACCTCGAATGTCTGTATGTCGAATACATATTTGGCAAAGCCGACGGGCTGAAGTATACAAATGCATACAAAGCCAAGGTACAAAACCGGAGGCCGATAATAACGCAGCGCGGTGTACACGCGGAGCCCCCGCAAGACCAATACTTCAAGGGCGCGCTTTTTCTAAACACGCTGCGCAGTATTGTCGATAATGACAAACGCTGGTGGACATTGCTTCGTGGTTTCTATGAACGGTTCAAGTATCAAAACATTATGACCGAGCAGGTGGTGGCCTTTTTCAATCGCGGGGCAAGCACCGACCTCACGCCAGTATTCAATCAGTATCTACGTCACGCAGCTATCCCAATTCTGGAGCTCAAGTTTGATGAAGCTCGGGGAGAAGTCTCCTATCGGTGGAAGGTCGACGAACCCAATTTCGCGATGCCGGTTCGTGTTGGCCAGAAGGAACGCTGGCAAATCATTCGCCCAACGACAGTCTGGCAGACAATGAAGAGCCCGCTTAAGAAATCAGAATTTGCCGTGGCAACTGATCTATATTTTGTTGACGTCAGCAAGTTGTAGGGATTCCAGACTTCAGATCATCCACAGATTACGCGGATTGCTCAGATTATCTTCGACGACTCGCTACTCTAATGAAAGAGGCTTTGACTTGTTCAAGGCCTTTTCTCTTCCCTGAGATGCGGCTTTGCCGCGCTACGCGCGTGGTTCTCCAAAACAAATTAATGGGACTTACGTTCGTCAAAGTCTAGGTTACACTTAAAGTAACAACGCTATTCAAGGTAAGGAGCGTCCAATGAAGGTTACAAAGAAATGTTCCGAGTGTGGCGGCAGCGAAAT
>JBGTCM010000521.1:0-6775 GCA_041748795.1 Pyrinomonadaceae bacterium | reverse complement strand
ATCCCCGAGGCAAGTTTCAATTCAATTAACTTCTCAAACGTCACAACCTGGATTCCATTAATGTCCGTTGAAGCCTTAGACGGCTCAGGAATAGTGACCGGCTTTGGTTTTCCATCACCTGGATATTCCCCCGTTGTCATTACCTCAATAATGATCCCATCACTTGTAGAGCGGAGCCTCTTTTTTGCTCCAGGAAATGCCGGAACATAACCCAGTCCGACCAGCTCTCGATGAAAGGCTTCTAATCCATCGGGAGTTAATACAAGATCGATGTCGGAAGTGAAGCGCTGATAGCCATGCGCCAGCAAAGCGACCGCTCCGATTACCATGTAATCAATTCCATGTTCCTTCAGATCGGCGGTTAATTCAGCCAGCCTTTTGTTGAGTTTTCCTTCCCCCATAAAGTAGCGCAACCCTTCCGCGTAAACATCTGCGAAGGAATCACTGTTAAGCCTAGCGTCTCGTGTTGATGCCATCGTCACCAATGCATGCGAGGGCGCTCTTTAGAACAGCCCTCCCAGGTTTTACAAATACTCTTCCACCTTGCGAACGATCTCGCGGATCTGGAAGGGGCGGCCTTTAACTTTCGAGAAGGCAACCGCGTCAACCAGATACCTGGCGCGCACCATCGTGCAAAGTTGGCCCAGGTTCATTTCCGGAATAATCACAGTCTCAAATCCCGCCAATACTTCGCCCAGGTTCTTCGGAAACGGGTTCAAATAACGCAGGTGCGCGCCCGAGACGCTCTTACCTTCGCTCTGAAGTTTCTCGACGGCCGTGCTAATCGAGCCGTAGGTTGAGCCCCAGCCAAGGACCAGAACCTTGCCCGTCTTTTCACCGAAGACTTCAAGCAGCGGTACATCGTTCGCGGCCCGATCGATTTTCTCCTGTCGAAGTTTCACCATCAGGTGGTGATTCTCAGGATCGTAATTGACGTTTCCGGTGATGTGCTGTTTCTCAATGCCGCCGATGCGATGCTCGAGTCCCGGTGTACCGGGAATCGCGTAGGGGCGGGCCAGCGTTTCGGGGTCACGCGAATAAGGCATAAAGTTGGCCGGGTCGGTGGCAAAGGTGACATCGATCTTCGGCAAATCACTGATCGCAGGAATGGCCCAGGGCTCGGCGCCGTTTGCCAGATAGCCGTCAGACAAGTAGAAGACCGGGCTCATGTATTTGAACGCCAACCGCACGGCTTCAATCGCCATTTGAAAACAATCTGCCGGGGTGGACGGAGCGACGACAATCGCCGGGCACTCGCCGTTTCTACCCCAAACAGCCTGGAACAGATCGGCCTGTTCCGTCTTTGTCGGCAAACCTGTTGATGGCCCACCTCGTTGCACATTGACTATTACCAGCGGCAGCTCAGTCATGACGGCGAGTCCGATGGCTTCCTGTTTCAGCGCCACGCCGGGACCCGAAGTTCCTGTAAGTCCGATCTGACCGGCGAAGCTGGCGCCTATGGCCGCGCATACCGCGGCAATCTCGTCCTCTGCTTGAAAGGTTTTCACGCCAAAGCTCTTATGACGCGCAAGCTCATGAAGAATTTCAGACGCCGGCGTGATCGGATACGAACCATAAAACAGCGGTCGTCCCGCGAGTTGCGAAGCGGCTACAAACCCAATAGCCGTCGCTTCGTTACCGGTTATCTTCCGATACTTGCCGGGAGTAATCTGCGCCTTCTTGATGGTGTAGTGCGTAGTGAATACTTCGGTAGTGTCGGCGAAGTTGTAACCAGTCCTCAGCGCGATCTCGTTGGCTTTGGCGAGCTCAGGATTCTTGCCAAACTTGGAGGTGATCCACGCGAGCGTGTTTTCCATCGGCCGGTCGTAAAGCCAATAAAGCACGCCGAGCGCGAAGAAGTTTTTGCAGCGATCGATCTCTTTGCGAGAAAGCTCGACGTTGCCTTTGAGCGCGTTCATGTTGAGCGTGGTTACCGGCAGCTTGTGCACGCGATAGCCGGTTAGCGACCCGTCCTCGAGAGGATTTGAAGAGTAGTTGGCATACTTCAAATTCTCTGGGGTGAAACCATCGGTATTAATGATGAGCGTGCCGCCGTCCTCGAGGTCGGAAAGATTGACCTTTAACGCCGCTGGGTTCATGGCCACCAAAACGTTTGGCTGGTCGCCCGGCGTTTTGATGTCCTGGCTGGAAAAATTTAATTGGAAACCGCTGACGCCCGGTAAGCTACCTGCGGGAGCGCGAATCTCAGCCGGAAAGTCGGGCAAGGTAGAGATGTCGTTGCCTACGACCGCCGAGGTGTTTGTGAACTGGGTACCCGTCAACTGCATGCCATCGCCGGAGTCTCCGGCAAAACGGATGGTGACGGTTTCGACTTCCTCGAGAGGCTTTTCAGTATGTTCCAACGGGGTTTCGATAACAGTGCTCATGATGATTCCAGGTTCTTCCTTTAGTTGATCGGTTTCCGAATGCCAATTGCCGATTGCCGATTTAAGACTGACGCCGATCCTCAAAGCCAATCGGAAATTGGCAATTGGAAATCGGCAATGCGTTCACCCGCCTTCTTCGGTCTCCATAATCTGATCCGGATTAGGCGGCAGGTTAATTGTGCTCTGGGGATAGCTTTCAGCGAGATAACGAATAACGTCAAAAACGGAGATTGAGCCGACCAGTTTGCCCTCTTTAACGAGAGGAATGTTGCGATAACCCTTCTCGTTCATCACCGAAACAGCCTCACCAATCGTCGCCTCCGGTGCCAGTGTTGCGACTATCGGCGACATCCAATTGCTAACCGGATCATTAACATTGACCGGCTGGCCAACGATCTTATTCAACAGATCCCGCTCGGTAAAAATCCCCACAACGGACTGATCCTCTGCGCAAACAATCGCACATCCGCCTTCGTCCTGTTTCATGACTTCAATTGCCTCGTAAAGCGGCGTGGCGGGAGTGATACAAACGTAGTCGGTCGTCTCCAGCAAGCTGACGCTGTCCTGTCGAGCTGCGTGCGTAGACAGCGTTTTGGCCACGGCGATAGGCGGTTGACTGGCGGCTGACGATTCGCTGGACATCGAATTCAGTGCTCCGGAAACGAGGAGAATGCTACACGGCGGAACTGCTTGTTTACATCCGAAAGAATTCTAACAGCAAAGACGAGACGACTAAAGCGCGTAATGATCTTAAGCTTCTCAGGCGACAAGCCTCTCCTTGGAGTGCGCCGCCACGCCACCCCAGCGCGGCTGCCGCGCCGGGGACCCCGGTTGTCGGCGCTTTGGCCGGTCGTAAGCCCGTCTTAATCGATTTTGCCAGCATGTTCCGAAACGAAGCGGCGCCAGGCCGCCGCGGGCCAAAGCGCCGACAAGGCGGCGCACTTCAAGGAGGCGCCTCAAGCGCGGCTAGCGTATAGGGCCTTCAGTTCCTTGTCGTAGGGGGACATTTCAACCAACTGCTCGATGATCGCCGGCAATACGTCCAACGTGTGATCGATCTCTGCTTCCGTGTTGTACCGGCCAAGTGAGAACCGGATAGAACCCTGCGCCGCCGTGTAAGGTACGTTCATCGCGCGCAGTGTCGGCGACGACTGTCTGGTTGTGGAATGACACGCCGAACCCGTGGAGACCATCACACCCGCTTTGTCCAGATGGACCAGAATATTTTCGCCTTCTACATATTCAAACGAAATGTTTGCGGTATTCGGCAACCGCTTCGTGCGGTCGCTCGTGCCATTCAAACGAGCATTCGGAATCTCTTTGAGAATTGTATCTTCGAGCTTGTTGCGGAGACGTTGGATCTCATCGTGGTTGTCGGAATTCTTCGCCAGCTCACAAGCAGCTCCGAGCCCAACGATGTTAGGTACGGCGGACGTTCCACCTCGTCGGCCGCGCTCCTGGCTGCCACCGATGATGAATGGCGGCAATGTCACACCTTCACGTATGTAGAGCGCGCCGATCCCTTGTGGTGCGTGCAGCTTGTGACCTGACAACGCAAACAAATCGACCTCGAGGTTTTTCAAGTCAATAGGAACCTTACCGGCTGCCTGCACGCCGTCTACATGGAAAACGGCGTCTGAATTTTCGCGAATGATCTTTCCGATCTCTTCAATAGGGAACAGCACGCCCGTCTCGTTGTTGGCGAGCATGATGGAAACGATGCCGGTCTCGCGTCGTAAAGCTTTTCGCAGATCCTCAAGGTTTAATTCACCGTTTTCATTCACGTCCAGCCAGGTCACTTCATAGCCAATTTCAGAGAGATGCTCGCAAAGGTTGCGCACCGCTTCGTGTTCAACCCGGGTGGTAAGGATGTGGCGCCGCGTCGGATTTTGTTCAAGAAAGCCACCGATGGCCCAGTTGTCCGATTCGGAGCCGCAGGAAGTGAAAACGATTTCGTTCGCATGCGCAGCGCCCACCAAATCGGCGACCTGTTGGCGTGCGTGCTCGACCGCGGCTTTCATGCGTTGGCCCAGCGAATGTGCGGAAGAAGGATTGCCGTAAACTTCGGTTAGATAGGGCTGCATCGCATCGTAAACCTCGGGGGCGACGTGAGTGGTGGCGTTGTTGTCCAAGTAGATCATGGTGAGGTAAATGGTAAATGGTGAATGGTAAATAGAGAAGTGCGCCGGGTGTCCAAAGTCCAAAGTCCAAAGTCGAACGTCCAGGGTCGCAGCTTGTACTTAACACAGTTAGAGGTAGGGAAGGAGGGCAGGCCCCCGCCGATCGTCGCTACGGACCTGTTTGGCTTTTTATAAAACTTCAAAGTAGCCCTGTGGCCAAGGCTGGCGGGGGCAAGCCCTCCTTCCCTACCTCAAACTGGGTATAGGCGCCTCTAACTGAGTGGGTTCAAGTGGTTCAGGTTCTGATACCATCGCGACAATGCTGGCGGTCCTTTACTTAGTGGCGGTGATTTACTTCGGGGATCGGATTTGCCGGTCCTTCTATGGCTTCATTTCTATTCAGCACCGGTTGGCCACGGGATTTCTCGTGGGACTGTTACTGAGCACCTGCATTACCTATCTCGGCTCGATAGCCTTTGCCCGTTCGAATCCGCTGATCGCGGGCAACCTGGTGTTTCTCGGCGCCTTTGCGATCGTCGTCTACAAACTGGCTCGTTCGCCTTCCGCCCCCTACCGGCCGCGTCCGCACACCCGGCCAATCTGGGATTGGATCTTTCTCGGCATCCTGGTCCTTTTCGCCGGCTGGTTGATCTTCACCACGCTCGGCTTTAAAGACGGCAGCTTTCAAATTCCCTTCAAAGCCTGGTCTGACTTTGGGGCCAACCTCTCTCTGACTCAAAGCTTCGCGCTGGGACACAATTTCCCCGCCGAGCATCCTTTCTTTCCCGGCGAAATGATCCGTTATCACTTTCTTTTCTGGTTTCAAGCCGCGAACCTCGAATTTCTTGGGCTCACTCCAGTTTGGAGCGTCAACGTTCTAAGCATCCTGTCGTTCGTGGCGTTGCTAATTCTCATAATGAGCTTTGCGGAGATCTTGTTTGACTCTGCAGCCTCGGGCCGCATCGCCGCATTTCTTTTTTTCTTTTCGACGTCGCTCTCTTACATCCCGTTCCTGGCGTCGCATTCAAGTCTCAGCGAAGCCTTGCGCGCGATTGTCGTGCGCACGCAGTTCATCCCTTCCGGGTATCCATTCCGTGGCGAAGATTGGGGCGTACTTACGGTTGATGTCTTCGCAAACCAACGACACCTCATTAGCGCGCTGGGACTTCTATTTGTCGTGTTGACCTTCTTGATCGATCGTTATCGCGGGTACTTTGAGAGGGGCGGCTCTTTGGAGTGCGGCGGCCCGGCGCCGCTTTGGCCGGAGATAGCGCTCCGCGATGACGAAGCAATTAAGGACCTTCCGAGTACAACCTCCGGCGAGATTGGACCAAAGCGGCGTCTAGCCGCCGCACTCCAAAGAGTCGCCGCACTCCAGGGAGGCGCCCCTTACGTCTTTTCCGGTCTCTTGCTTGGGTTATTGCCTTATTGGAATAGCGCTATCTTCGTGACCGCGATGATCATCCTCGTTGCCTTCCTTGTATTACTTCCATGTCGAATACATTTGGCCACATTGATCGCGACGGCCGTTCTCATCGGGCTTCCACAGGTGATGCTCTTGAGGTGGGGAGTTGTCACGCCGCCGGACCAGTCAATATTTCATTGGGGTTACACCCTGCAGAACCCGTCGGTATTCACAGTCTTGAAATACCTGATGTGGACTTTCGGCTTTAAGTGGGTACTGGTGATCGTCTCGCTGGTCCTGCTGTCGGGATTTCATCGTCGTGTGTTTATTGCCGTTTCGAGTTTGCTGCCGGTCGTTTTTCTTTTTCAGCTCAGCACGGATGTATTCAACAACCATAAGCTGCTTAATGTCTGGAGCGTTTTTGCCGGTATCTATGCCGCGTTCGCACTCTGGCGGCTCGAGAAACTGAAAATCGGTAAACTGACAATAGGCCCAGTCCTGGCAGTTTTACTTGCTGCTCTCACCATTGCTGAAGGAGTTATCAATCTCTTTCCGGTTCGTAACGATTCTGTCTTAGTTGTTCCTTATAAGAATGACCCGCTAACGGATTGGGTCTTCAGAAACACTCAGCCCAACGATGTGTTTTTGACGCAAACCGTGCTGACCCATCCCATACTCTTCGCCGGCCGTCGTGTCTATTTAGGTTACACCCTGTTTGCCTGGACCGCCGGCTATAACGTGAGTGCTCGAGAAACGCTCTACCGGCGAATGTTTGAAGAACGCAATGTGGTTGAGCTCGTTCGGCTGTTGAATGAAAACAAAATTGCTTACGTGGGCATCGACGATGGCGTGCGAAACAACCG
>JBGTCM010000520.1:0-4323 GCA_041748795.1 Pyrinomonadaceae bacterium | reverse complement strand
TCGAGAGTGGTCGCCGGCTTCTCTTTAATCAACTTAAAGAGTTCGAGTTGCTTCGGTAGATCGATCGGTGGCGCGTTATGCCCTGCTGTAGGCAAGACGCCATCGCTTGCGGCAGCTACGCCGCACGGAGGTGGGGCCGGTGATGCGTGGGAACTTGCGGGCGCCGAAGCCCATGAGAGATCCACGAAGTAAGAATCCGGATCGCCTTGAAATCCTTTGATGTTGTTCGCGTAAGTAAACGTGTGCTCTTTTGCGGCCGAGGCGTGACAGCGAACGCAATACAGGCCAAAACCACCATAGGGAACCGCAAACGGCGGATTGTTATTGTCGACGCACTGTGTGTCCCAGACTTCGGCCCAGTACCAACCGTCCTGAGATCCCTTCGAGTCTTTGACCATCACGGTCCAACCATTGATGCCTTTGGGCGGCTGCAGTTGATAGCGCGCTGCCGGCGGCGTGTATTGCTCCTTAATGATCATTGATCCATCGGGAATGAGTTCATCGGGATTCTTGCGTATGAGCCAATTGATTACCGCTGGTGAGTAGTAGATTTTCACCGTCGGGTGGACACCGTAGCTCACGTTATTGATGAAGGGTCCTGTATCGCGCAGCCATTTGTCCTCGCACCAATTCAAGCTCCGATACTTTCCACTCGTGAGAAATGTTTTGAGCCGCGCTTGAAACTCTGGAAGCCTGGCAGGCAGAAATGTGCTAGGCAACGGCAAGCCGCTCTCCGGCGCTTTCTCACACGGCGACACTGGCGTTTGCAGCGTTGGGGGCTCCGGCGTAGCAGCGAACGACTGCTGAGTTGCAAACAGCACGAAAGCGAGGAGGCAGCAAAGCAGAGCGGTGGGAAAGAGATTTTTCATGGAACACGGCATCGTCATGGCTCCTATGCTAAGGCCCGTTCGTTGGATCGCCCCGCAATTGCCTCTGGTTCAGCGTAGAGGTCGAGCTATTAACTAAGGCGTTCGAACGTAATGTCGGAGTGTAAGGCTAGAGCGCCGATAGAGTCTTTCAGCCGCAATCTAACGCAAGAGTAACTTCAGACACAAGAGTTTCTGGTCACGCCAGGTATGTCCATTTGGAAAGTTACCTGCCGGGCGATGAGGTCAGTACCACATCGCTCTCGACCGTCCGTTGTTTAGCAAAACACTAATGCCCAAACCACCTAAAAAGCTCAACAAAATAAGGTCTTTACTTAACCGGCCGGTGGGACGCATAATACGTCCCCCAAACGCCGGCCCAGAGCCGGTTTGCTTGTCTTAGAGGCGCTGTTTCGCCGTCGTTGTTCGGCAGTGACTTAGCCGGACATCACTCGGGAGAACTGAATATGAGATCCATTTGGAAAGGCCACATCAGGTTTCTGTTGGTAGCAATTCCGGTCCGTATCTACAACGCCATCGAGACGGCGGAGAAAATTCAGTTTAATCAACTGCATCGCGATGACTATGGGCCAATCGGTTACGACAAGCGCTGCAAGAAATGTAACCAGGTGGTCAGTAACGATCAAATCACGAAGGGCTATCAGTATGAGCCTGACCGCTATGCGATCGTCGAGCCTGACGATATTGCGAAAATAAAGATTAAGACTACGAAGGCGGTCGACATCATTGGCTTCGTCGATAGCTCGGAGATTCCCTCGACCTTTTACGATTCGCCTTACTTCGCCGGACCGGATGGACCAGTATCTGAAAAGCCTTATGCGTTGCTGCGTGAGGTGATGAAACAAACCGGAAAGATCGGCATTGGCAAGGTTGTGCTGAGAGACAGAGAAGATCTGGTAGCAGTGTTTCCTCTTGAGAACGGCCTGGTGCTCCAGAAGCTTCACTATCCACACGAGATTAGAAGTATTAAAGACGTGCCGGAACTTGCTGACGCGACGAAGGTCGACAAGAACGAAATGAAGATGGCGACGATGTTGGTCGAGCAGATGGTCACTTCCCTTTCGGAGATCGACATGGCAGACCAGTATCACCAGGCGCTCAAGAAACTGATCGATTCTAAGATAAAGGGTAAGAAGGTAGCTGAATTTGAGGTTGAAGAAGTTCCCAGACTTGATATTATGAGCGCGCTGAAGAAGAGTTTACAGGCATCGAGCCGTAAGCCGATGGTGAAGGCAACGACCACGGACGCGAAGAAGAAGTCCCTAACCCTGGTCAAGTCGGAAGCTAAACCGAAGGCAGCGAAGAAGCGAAAAGCGTCGTAGTTGTAAGTAAACTGTTAGTTTGCCGGAACGTAAAGCAAACTGTTAGTTTGCCGGATCGTTGATGGAAACCAGATACGACGCTTCGCGAAAACAGCATAGATTCTTCCACGAAAGTGGTTTGTGACCCGCGGTCCGCAAACTAACAGTTTGCGTTACGAATGACGAAGTTTGCACGTTGCGCAAACTAACAGTTTGCGTTACGAATCAAGGAATGAAAGAAAACAGCAATAAGCTTTTGTCCTTCCCCTCACGTGTTCCCGCGAAGGCTGACTATCAGCGCGTTAAGTCAAATTACACCAGCCGCGAAATCAAACAACTCTTTGGACTGAGCGAGCGCACAATCCGCCGTTGGACCGAGCAGGGCATCATCCAGGGTACACCGACCAGTGAGCCCGGTAATTATAAATACGATTTTCAGGCATTGACACAATTTCGGCGTGTGCGCGAATTGCGAGCGCAGGGGCAGAGTATTCGGCAGATCGAAGCTGAACTTCAGGGTCAGCTGAATCTGTTTCGAATGCCGGAAGTCAGCAATGTCGCCCGTCTCTTAACGCCTTTTGAGGAAGCCTTGCTGCTACACGAGCAGCGTGATCCGAAAGCATCTGAGCTGTATCAGGAAGCAATTAACGACGGCGACAATGTGGCTGAGGCCTATTGTAACCTTGGCATCATCTATGGCGAGCTTGGCAACTCCGGAAAAGCGCTCGACAACTTCACCCTGGCCTTGAAACACGAACCCAGACACGTCGAGGCACACTACAATCTGGGGAATCTTTATTACGACGCCGGAAACTTTCCTCTGGCGCGACTTCATTACGAAGCTGCGTCGCAAATTGAGTCAGGCTTTTCTCTGGTTTATTTCAATCTCGCGCTCGTCTATCACAGGCTGGGCGATCTGCCCGGCGCTTTCGCCGCGTTAGACAGATACAAACAACTGGCGCCGGATGACGATGAGATTGAAGCCGTCAACCAACTGCTGAAAGCAATTAACGATTCGCGGCCGCCAATCCGTTGAGTAAATCGCGCTTGCAATCTCTATTCACCATTGACGATTTACCATTTACCATTTACCGGTACTTGGCTCCATGGTCCAAATAAGTTTAGAATCCATTTCTCTTCCCGCGCAGTACTTTATCCCAGGAGGGTTCCCCAATGTCACACCCGAAGTGTCATATACTCTGCATTGACGATCACGAGGACACGTCAGAAATTCTCAAGCTCATTCTCGCGCAGGAAGATTATGAGGTCACCATCGCCGTTACCGCACATCAGGCGTTGGAACTAGCTTCGAGCCAGGAGTTTGATCTATATGTTTTGGACCGCCACCTACCCGATGGTAGCGGCCTCGAGCTCTGCCAGAAGTTCGGAGCACTCACGCCGGGTGTGCCTTGCATCTTCTACAGTGGCGATGCATATGACATTCACCGTTCGGAAGCATTCGCTGCGGGCGCGGACGCGTATGTAGTAAAGCCAGATATCGAAAAACTGATTGATAGCGTTCGTCAGTTGCTTTCGGAAAAGGAATGCGCCACCGCAGTCGCTGCTACCTGAATCGATCGCGCTGGAAACTATCCGCAGATTACGCAGATTCGGCGGACTCACTCGATGCAGCCGAAATTCCCTTTCAGCTATTTGAATCAAACGCTGTGTAATCTGTGTAATCCGCGGATGTTTGTTTCCGGTTCTCTGCTTTGCGGTTGACACTCTAATTCGCCAACGTATAATTTCATCTCCGTTTACGGGCCGATAGCTCAGTTGGTAGAGCAGCTGACTCTTAATCAGCGGGTCGCAGGTTCGAGCCCTGCTCGGCTCACCATTTTTCAAGACGAAAAAGCGGCAGGTTCCAAATGAATCATGGGACCTGCCGCTTTTTTTTCGCGTACCGCCAATACTGAGCGATCTTGAAACGTCATTGTTTGATCGTCGTCTTTGCGGAAGAGGCGGGCGCTGCTGGAAGCAACTCGCGGACTTTCGCGGGTCACTTGTTATACGTCGCTCCTCCAACCCCAACTTTTATCTTCCATATTTTGCCGCCGCCGCGTTGAGTCGAAGTAGCGTAGATGGCATGTCTATCAAATTTGCCCTCGCCGAAAACCAGGCTGGCCACGCTCGGC
>JBGTCM010000519.1:0-3883 GCA_041748795.1 Pyrinomonadaceae bacterium | reverse complement strand
GATGAAAATTATGCAGGGCGAAAGTTTCTTGCCCTCGGCAAAGAGCCGTCGCACACGGGATGCTCCCACGCCGGCAAACTTCTCCTGAAAACTCGAACCAGACGCCAGCAGAAAGGGCACACCCGCTTCGCCTGCCGCGGCCCGCGCTAAAAGAGTCTTTCCTGTTCCCGGTGGGCCATAAAGCAAGATGCCGCGCGGCGCCCGTCCTCCGAGCCTGCCGAATCTCGCAGGATCGCGCAGGAAGTCAATCGTCTCCGACAGTTCCGAGCGCGCTTCGTCAACTCCAGCGACGTCGGCAAACGAAACGTCTTGTTTCCCATTCTGGTTAGCCAGACTAAAGCCGCCGACACCGCCGTTCATGCTCGCGTAAACACGCCATCCGATAAAACCGAGAAGCAGCACAGTCCCAATCGGCACCGCCCAGGTCAAAATGGTTGTGGTCCAACTTGCCTCGATCGGTCGGAATTCGATCGGCACATTGTTCTTGCGAAACTGTTCGACCAGTCCCTGGCGAACGACATCGCTGGTGACAACGGCTTGAAGTGATGCGCCTTGCCTGCTTTGGACTGTCAACGTGTCGCTCTCGATAGTGAGAGACGCAGCTGAACCGGCATCGGCAATCTGGTAGAGCTCGGAATAGTTGATTTTGGTAATTCGAGGCGCGCGACTTTGGTAAATAATAGTAGCGGTCGCGGCGATTAGGACTGCTGAAGCGGTGGCAACCAAAATCAAAGTGACTCTTGGTGAACTGGAAACGATTTTTCGAATGGGGGATGGCATAAACTACTCCAAAAACCCTCGCCGTTAGTTGAGAGTTGAATAAGCGACAGACATGGCTGCCGGATTGAATTTCAATGGATCAGGATTGGAGGCGACGGAGTGTCCGGGAACAACGACGCGGTGCAAAACCCGAGCTCCTTAACGAAGGTGCTCGCCACATTGGGGAGCGGCGAGGACGGAGGCTACTTTAACAGCGGCCGGCGAAAGATGTCCAGATACGAATGCGCGTTGTACTAACAGATTGGTAAGACTGTTCCGGGTACAGGAGAGTCTAAATTTGGAGTGCGGCGGCTTGACGCCGCCTTCGGTTTGCTGGTGTTTGAGAAGGCCAACGAAAAGCGGCGTCAAGCCGCCGCAGTCCAAGGAGGCGCCAATGCGTAGTGCGTCCGTTGATCTGAATCAAAAAAATATCGGGGCATCATAATCTGGCGTGTTTTCGTACGGTGAAAATGTGACCCGCATTGGCCTCAAGATGACTTGCCAACAGTAGGAAGTCTGCTTCATTCAACACTTTGCCGTCCGGCCCTGCTTAGTTGGCACGACCGTTGCCAACTTCACCAGTGGCAAGGGCATGCGTAATTGGGTTGGGCACAAAAGGAGGAACAGAAAATGATTTGGACACTCTTTGTGATTCTCTTGGTCTTGTGGTTAGTCGGCATGGTTTCCAGTGTCACATTTGGCGGTTTGATTCATCTGCTGCTCGTAATAGCTCTGGTGATGTTGGTCATTAATCTTGTAAGCGGGCGCAGACCCGTAGTTTAGTGTGGCTTCTCGCATGGGCGGGTTAACGATCCACTAAATCACCTGGCGGCACGAAAGTAGGTTTGTGAGTCTGGCGTGAATTAGTGGATCGTTTTTACAATAGCTCTGTACGTGTCCACGAGGGGAAACCGGGACTGGCAGCGACTGGGGAGCGCTAAGACAACTGTGGGTGTCTGTTTTCGCCCACGATATTCTTGATACGTTAACCCAGTCGCTATCACTCTCGGTTTTGAATGTTTGACCCCAAAATTGAAAGCGGCCGGGGATAATCCGGCCGCTTGTTTGTGTCCAACCTCTTCGAATGTTGAGTCTGACAGACAGGAATGTCTGCCTACCCTCTCGTAAGCTCATCGGCGATTTCTTTCGCGCCGAAGACTTTCCGTAGAACCTCCAGCATGCCCCGCACGTCCACTGAGATCGATCGGTTGACCGACTCGTCGAAGTCGAAAGTACCCACAAGCGACTGAATATTGCCATCGAAGATCAGGCCAACCAACTCGCGGTTCTTATTAATGGTCGGCGAGCCGCTATTGCCGCCCGTGATGTCGTTGGTTGAAACGAAATTAAATGGCGTGCGTGGGTTGACCGCCGTTCGCTTAGCGGTCCAACGTGGCGGCAGGTTGTAAGGGAACGCCTGATTGAACTTCTTCGAACGCGCGTATAGTCCGCCAAGGGTTGTAAACGGTGGAACCCATTTACCATGCTCCTGATAACCCTTCACAGCTCCGTACGACAGCCTGAGCGTAAAGGTCGCGTCGGGATATAGACTAGTTCCCTTCTCTTCAAACAGTGCGCGGGCAATTTTCGCGTAGTTGGCGCGTTCGACCGCTACAACCTCTTCCTCGTATCGCTTCCTCACCGCACGCGCTTCTTTGTCAATGCTCCTGGCTAACTCGATTAACGGATCGTTTGAATCATCGATGGCTTTTTTCCCACCTGTAGCGAGCTGCTTGCGATACTCGACGTCTGTTAGTTTTGTGCCCTCGAGTATTTCAGTAGCGCGCGCTTCCGGAGTCTTTCCCTTGAGAATACGCTTTGCCATGTCGCTGTTGGCGCCATATTCGCTCTGGAGAAACGCGAGAGAATTGGCAAGCTTAAGTTTCTCAAAGTCGTCGTAAAACGGCGCAGATGAATAGAGTCCGGCCTCGAGCTGAGGTCTGCGAATGGCGGCGTATTCGGGCATGCGCTTGTCATCCGGTTTCTCATTCTCTTCCGCCAGGCGAACAAGTGTGCGCGCATAACCAAATAGGGGCGTGTTAAAGCCGGAGGCGAGATCCAGAAAGCGCCTATCGCGCTGGTAAGCCGCCAAATCTTTGTGGGCTTTGGCAATCGCTTCCCAGGCCGAGCTGTATTCCTGTTTCTTGCGCGCGTCAGCTTCTAATGAATTTCTCAAAGCTTGTTCCGCGGTGCGTTTTCGGGCCATCAGCTTTACGTCTTTAAGTCCGGCAAGCTGGCCTTTGTAAACCTTGAGAGCATTCTCGACACTGTTCAGCTCGTTTTGCGCGCGGCGTGTTTGTTCTTCACCTTGCGTCATATAACTCTTCAGCATGCCGCGACGGGACTCCAACATCCTGATCAACAGAGGGATGCTGGACTCTCTGAGCGACTCGAGATGGGCAACAGTATTGAGACGAGACGTCGACCCAGGATGACCGGTGACGAAAACCAGTTCGCCTTCTTTGGCGCCAGTTTTGGACCACTTGAAATAATTTTCGACCTTCAGCGGCTGGTCATTCTCGTAAACTCGAACCAGCGCCATGTCGATATTGAATCGTGGGAAGTTGAAGTTGTCCGGGTCACCGCCAAAGAAGGCCGCCTGAAACTCCGGCACAAAAACCAAACGCACGTCTGTGTATTTCTTATAACGATAAAGATTGTATTGACCGCCCTGATATAGGGTAACCACGTCGCTGCGCAGGCCTGTGGCCGTAGTTGATTCCTTTTCAATAACGCCGATCTCCGCACGCCGCGCTGCGTTAGCTTCCGCGGTCGACATGTCACTCTTCACCGCGCCGTTCACGCGCTCGGTCACATCGTCGAGGCTAATGAGCAGGTCTAAGCTGAGTCCCGGAGTCTTTAACTCCTGAGCGTGGGTATGCGCAACAAAGCCTTCCTTGGCGTAATCTTTTTCCGCCGAGCTGAGGTCACCGACGTAGTCTTCTACGATGTGATAATTTGTAAGAACCAGACCATTCGGCGATACAAAAGAACCAGAGCCGCCTGGGAATCGTACTGACGCTAATTGAACTTTCTTCAGCCACTCGTCAGTAACCTCGAAGCCATACTTTTGTTTGATGTCCGCCCGCGGAACGTTATTAAAGGTCCACATTCCTTCGTCTAA
>JBGTCM010000518.1:0-2920 GCA_041748795.1 Pyrinomonadaceae bacterium | reverse complement strand
CCCCGCCTAAAAGATCGATGGCAATTGACGAGCGGAGCTAAACCTTCCTTAACAATCAAAGAAATACCTCGAGGTTCGGAAGCATGGTTAATTCCGCTCGTCGGTTGCCATCGATCCTTACGCGGGGGGCATGCCCCTCTTCCCAACCTCTAACTATTCAGTGTCACTCCTTGAGCCCGCTACCGCGAGGTCGGACTGACCTCATAACCCTCGCCGCTCCATCGTTGGTGGATCGCCGTTTTCATTGACTCTTCCGACAAACCGGATCACAATTCGCAGGCCTTCAAACCAATCCGCATGCGAGGTGGTTTACTGATGCGACGATCCGCCCTTTTCCTGGTAATTCTTGCTTTCCTGCTCAGTTCAGTTCCGCTGCCGTTATCCCAGGCCCAAACATTCCGGCCGGTTGTTCGTGGCAAACGTGGTGTGGTGGCGGGCGGCCATCCACTCTCGGTAGAGGCCGGCCTGCGCATTTTGCAAAAGGGCGGCAACGCAGTGGATGCGGGGGTGGCTACAATCCTGGCTGCATCCGTGATCGAATTCTCCCACTTCTCTTTCGGGGGCGAAGTGCCCATCCTCATAAAACTCAAAGGAAAGCCGGTCTCGGTAGTCGAAGGCATGGGCCAGGCGCCGATGAAAGCTACACGGGAGTTCTTTATTGAGCGCGCCAGGAGCCAGGGCGCCGGCATGGCCACGATGGCAGGAGCTAAATCCGGAGTGATCCCCTCAACCGGTCCCCTCTCGGCAACGGTCCCCGCGGTTCTTGATGCCTGTGTTACAGCGCTCGATCAGTTTGGCACTAAGACCTTGAGCGAAGTTATACAACCGGCAATCGAGCTTGCGGACGGTTTTCCCATTGACGAACTACGCGTTCAATACATTAAGACTCGCGGACCCGTTTTTTCGCAGTGGGCAGATGCAAAGAGAATATTCATGCCAAACGGCGAGGTGCCCAAAGTCGGGGACATCTTCGTGCAGGCAGATCTCGCGCGGACGTTGCGCGCTATCGTGGCTGCTGAGAAACGTGGCGCAAAGAAGGGCCGACATGCGGGACTGATTGCCGCGCGCGACCATTTCTATCGCGGACCGGTGGGACAACGAATTGGCGATTACATGCAGAAGAATGGCGGCCTCCTGGCTGCTGAAGACATCGCAAAATTCAAAGCGCGTGTGGGCCAACCTGTCAAAGCAGATTATCGAGGCTACGAAGTTTACAAAGCGGGATTCTGGACCGCCGGGCCCGCACTGGTTGAATCCTTAAACCTGATCGAAGCTTATGACCTGAAGGCCCTGGGCCATAACTCCCCTGATTACGTTCATACCGTAGTCGAAGCGCTCAAGCTGGCCCTGGCCGATCGCGATCGCTATTACGGTGATCCTGATTTCGTAAAAATACCGGCAGCCGAACTGCTTTCGAAAGACTATGCCCGGCTGCGGCGCTCCCTGATTGAAAAAGACCGCGCTTCCCTCGCCCAACAGCCTGGCGACCCAACAAACATGAAGGCCGTGCTGGCCAGCGCTGTTCAACGTGTGAGTCGGGTCTCGACGATACCGGAAGTTGAACGCGCAAACGACACTACCTGCGTGAATGTAATAGACAAAGACGGCAATCTATTCAGCGCCACACCCAGCGGCGCCTGGCTTCCGGCTGTGGTGGCCGGAGACACAGGAGTGTTAATGGGTCAGCGTTTGCAATCAGCTTTGACTGATCCAAACAGCCCCAACGTAGTCGCGCCAGGCAAACGTCCGCGTATTACGTTAACGCCCACTTTGGTGCTTAAAGGCGGCGCGCCCTTCATGGTGTTAAGTACGCCCGGAGGCGACAACCAGGACCAGGCGCTGCTCCAGGTGTTTCTCAACATTATCGAATTCGGGATGAACCCGCAGGAAGCAGTCGAAGCCCCGCGCTTTGATACGCAGCATTACATCAGCTCATTTGACGATCATGAATTTCTGGCCGGTTCGCTCAACCTTGAATCACGCATCGATGAAAAGACCATTGCCGAACTCAAAACGCGCGGGCACAAAGTAAAAGTTCAAACACCCTATGGAACGCTCTCGGCGCCGACGGTAATTATTTACGACGTGGGCAGCGGTGTTTCCTCGGCGGGCGCCGATCCGCGTCGCGGCCGGTATGCAATAGCATGGTGATTACAGGAAGAGCGGAGGCAAGCCCTCCTTCTCGACCTCGAGATAATCAGACATCCCGGTGATAACAATCCGGCTTGAACCTTTTTCAAAGTTTAGGCGTAACAAGGTGTAGGACACCGACGTTATGTTTTGCCCAACTTGCGGAAATGCTCTGTCGCGGCAGTTGAAGTATTGCAATCGTTGCGGCGCTAACCTGGCGACCACGGGTGAATTGAAGTCCGTGGAAAAGCGCCTCGATGAATATCTCGACGGATTATTCTGGATTACCGTCTTCGGCCTCGCGGTCATCGTCGGCGGAATGGTTCTGATGAAGAAGCTTCAGTTTACCGAGACTTTAATCGCGGCCTATATGGTGCTGAGCTCGGCTGCGTTCCTTGTAAACTTCGCCATCAATCTTCGGGAGGTACAGAGATTGAAACGGGACCGGGAAGGCCCTAATCAAATCGAAGGAAGCACTACCAGTGAACTCAGTCTGCCACCGGTGCACGAGAGCTTGTCGGCCTTGCCCAGCGTTACTGAAAACACGACCCGCAGTCTCAATGAAATCCAAACCCCAATCAGCGAGGTGAAGAAACATGGCCGCAGCGCCGCCACTCTTCCGAATAATCCTACAGGTTGACAATCTCGACGAGGCTGAAGAGTTTTACGGTAAGTTGCTGGGAGACCGAGGCAGGAGAATCCCATATGCTTCTCGCCACTACATCGACTGCGGTCCGGTGATCCTGGCCCTCGTCGATCCATCCATAGACGGCGAAAAGGCAAAACCGCT
>JBGTCM010000517.1:0-11672 GCA_041748795.1 Pyrinomonadaceae bacterium | reverse complement strand
GTCTTCGACTTTCGGGTGCGTCCGGGTTTTAAGCCCAGTAGTCGTCAGGAGAGCCTGATCTCAAAGCTGGTCGGCGTGGCCTGGATCGATCCGGCCGACAAACAGGTAATACGTTTGGAAGCGAGGATGGCGGAAGGGTTCAAGATGGCTGGCGGCCTTCTCGTTAACCTTCGTCCGGGCGCAGCTTTTGTAATGGAGCAGACGCGCGTTGCCGAAGGACTTTGGCTGCCGCGCATGGCCCAGGTCAATCTTTCAGTAAAGGTGCTTCTGTTTGGCGGTGGCGACTTCAACCAAACGTTTGACTGGAGTGATTACAAACACTTCTCGGGCGATGTCGGCGATTACAAACTCGACGCTCCAAAGAGTCAGATTGAGACTCCAAAGAAGCCATGAGCTTGAGCGTCTCCTTGGAGTGCGCCGCCTTGTCGGCGCTTTGGCCCGACCGTGAGACACCTTGCCGTCAGGTTGAACAAGACTTCCTAGCGGCGAAGCCGCGGCCTCGGAAAGCCAAGCAGTCCGCGGCGAGCACTGACCCTTATGAATAAAGTCAATGTTATCGGTGGCGGCTTCGCGGGTGTTGAAGCCGCATGGCAGGCTGCATTAGTGGGCGCTGAGGTGCGTCTTTTCGAGATGCGTCCGGTGACCCAAACCCCCGTACACCGAACAGACAAGCTCGCGGAAATCGTCTGCTCTAATTCGCTCAAGTCTGACGAGCCTGGCACCGCCCCTTATCTTCTCAAGGAGGAACTGCGTCGCGCTGGTTCTCTGGTAATGAAGGCGGCGGCGGCAACGCGGGTACCTGCGGGAGCTGCTCTGGCGGTTGATCGGCAGAAGTTTGCAGAGTTAATTACCGAGCAGATTGAAAACCATCCACGCATTGAACTGGTCAGGGAAGAGGTAAAACAAATTCCCGAGGACGAAATCACCATCATAGCTACCGGGCCGCTTTCGTCCGACGCCCTGACCGTGGAGATCATGAAGCTGACGGGCAGCGATCAACTTTACTTCTACGACGCGATCGCGCCGATAGTCTCCGCCGATTCAATCGATCGCTCAATCGCCTTTGCCGCCGCCCGTTATGACAAGGGTGGTGATGATTATCTGAATTGCCCGTTCAACGAGGAAGAGTATGCACGTTTCTATAACGCGTTGATCGAAGCGAAGAGCGTTCCTCTTCAGCGATTCGAGGAGACTCGCTGGTTTGAGTCGTGTTTGCCGATTGAAGAGCTTGCGCGTCGCGGGGTCGACACCTTGCGCTTCGGTCCCATGAAGCCGGTCGGACTCCGCGATCCACGGAGCGGACGCGAACCTTACGCCGCGGTGCAGTTGCGACAGGAAGATTTAATGGCGGACGCGTACAGCCTTGTCGGCTTTCAGAATCATCTACGTTACGGCGAACAGGCGAGAGTGTTGCGGCTGATACCCGGCATGGAGAATGCGGAATTTCTCCAGTTTGGCCAAATCCATCGGAATACTTATATCTGCTCGCCGCGCGTGCTTTCGGCTACGATGCAGATGCGCGAGCAGGCGAATGTTTTCTTTGCCGGGCAGATCACGGGTGTCGAAGGCTACGTTGAGTCTGTAGCCATGGGCTGGCTGGCTGGTCAAAACGCAGCGCGCTTGGCCATGGGATCAGAGTTAATCGAGGCTCCGCACCTGAGTGCCACCGGTGCTTTAGCTCGATACGTCGCAAACGCGGAAACGAAAAACTTCCAGCCGGTGAATATAACGTTTGCCTTACTCGAGCCTCTTTCAGAACAAGACCGGAAGCGTGTTCGTAGAAAGCGTGACCGGCGGCAACTTCAAGTCGATTTAGCGCTCAAGGAATGGGACAGCTGGATACGAACAACTCTAAAGACCCGCGATATTCAAGGGAGAGCGACGGTGCTGCAGGCTGTCCAGGCATAATGTTGCTTTCCTTTACCAGGTTAACCGTACTCCTCCTGTTCAGTGTCATTTGTGTTGCCGGAGTAGCCGCGCAATCCGGTCGGAACCAGGACAAAACCAAAAAACCCACGCAATCAAAGCCTAAAGCTGGTTCGAGCCCCAGCTCGGATTCCGATTCCTCTAGGATTCCTATACGACAGCCGACCCAAACGCCTCAAAAGGAACCAACGAAAACCACAGAGGAAGTCACCGAGGATGAGGTTGTTCGTGTCAGTTCCAACCTGGTACCGATTCCAGCATCGGTGGTTGACCAGCGAGGTGTCGCCATCACCAGTCTCAAACTCGAAGATTTCGAGTTGCTCGTAGACGGTCAGGTGAAACCGATTAGTGACATGACGAGGTCTGACACAAGCGTGAAGTTGGTCATGCTTTTCGACAATAGCGGCAGCCAGCACGAAGCGAGAGAGTTTGAGAAACGCGCGGCGATGCATTTCTTTCGTAAGGTCTTGAGGCCTGCCGACGAAGCCGCCATCTATTCGATCGAATCAGACAGTTACCTGGCTCAACCGTTGACAAGGGACATCGGGCGTCTGGAACACACAATCGCGAGCTTTGGAAAACCGGAAGGATCAACTTCGCTCTTCGATGCGATCATCGATGCGGCCGCCTATCTGAGACCTTATGGAGGCCGCCGCATTCTGGTCATTGTTTCCGACGGCATAGAAACCACCAGCCAGAACGACTTCGCGACGACCATTCAAAGAGTGTTGGCGGACGACTGCCAAATCTTTGTGGTGCAGACTGGTCTCTATGACGGCGCTAACCTGCGAGCGTTGGCGGCAGAACGGCGGATGGAGCAACTGACGGCTCAAACGGGTGGCGCAGTCTACATTCCTAAATCGACCGCCGAATTGGATCTTGCGTTTCAGCAGATTGCAGCGGACTTGGCGCAACAATATGTGCTTAGTTACTACCCAGGCGACGAGCGTCGCGATGGGCGGTTTCATGTAATTGACCTGAGAGTGCGAACGCGAAAAGATCTGCGCGTCAGAGCGCGCAAGGGTTATTATTCGCCGAAGGCGTCGAATGTTGCCGCGAGCGAATAGTAGTTTGAGATCTGAGATCTCAGATTGATTTTTTATGGAGCAACTGCAAACACAGTTTCTCGAACACCTGCGTTACGAGCGCAACGTCAGCGAACACACCCTACGCAACTACGCGAGCGACCTTGAACAATTCCTGGACTACCTCGCTCCATCACATCCGAAAACAGGGAAGAGAAGTGAACCGCCCCTGGCGGAGATCGATCACATAACCATTCGTGAGTGGTTGGCGACGCTGCATTCCGCCCAGAAGAGCAAGAGCTCTATTGCTCGTAAGCTGGCTGCGCTCCGAACGTTTTTCCAGTTTTTAGTTCGTGAAGGCTTACTCGAACTCAATCCGGCCAAGCTTGTCTCCACACCTCGCCTGGAGAAAAAACTTCCAAAACACCTTTCGATTGAAGAGGCGATCAGGTTCATAGAAACACCTGACCTTGAGACGGATCTCGGCAAACGCGATCGCGCGATTCTGGAGCTGATGTATGCCACGGGAGTGCGCGTCGCCGAGCTGACGAAGCTGAATCTCGGGCACATTGATTTCAGAAACAGATTGATTCGAGTAACCGGTAAACGCCGCAAGGAGCGCATTGTTCCCTTTGGCGAGCCGGCACTGGATGCAGTGAAGAATTACCTGGATGTCCGTGACAGGTTTATGGCCGCGGCGCCAGTCTCTGAAAGAGAGCCGGAAGCGCTTTTTCTAAACTATCAGGGCACGCGCATAACCACGCGTTCAGTGGGACGGATGGTAGAGAAGTACATTCGCCTCTGCGCCGGCCAGTACGACATCAGCCCTCACGCGTTGCGCCATTCCTTCGCAACGCATTTGCTGGATAGCGGCGCAGACCTGCGCGACATCCAGGAACTGCTGGGCCACGCACGACTTTCAACAACCCAAATCTATACTCACGTTTCGATGGAAAAATTGATTGAGGTTTACGACAAGGCGCATCCTAAGGCCTGAAGAGCGGTAAATGGTAAATGGTGTATAGTAAATAGTTCAAAACCATTTACTATTCACCATTCACTATTTACTCGTCACAAAGTGACTATTTACTCGTCACAGCGTTGCGTGCTCATCTTCGCCGTTGGCCGCTTCGATGGCAGCTTGGCAGTTAGCGTCATAGCGAGCGGTTGGCAGCGCTTCGAGACGGCGTTCGTCGATCACCTTACCGCAACGGGCACAAATGCCATATGAGCCTTCCTCGATTCTCAGCAGCGCCTGATCGATATCAGCAACCAGCTGCGATTCGCGCTCACCGAGACGCAAGGCTATTTCCTGATTAACGTCGATGACTGATAAGTCAGCAGGATCCTTCACGCCATCATCTGTAGCGTCCAGGGCTGCGGCCTGATCTTCTCGAATGTGTGGGGCGCGCTCGCGCAATTGCTCGAAAAGTATTTTCTTGAAGTGAGCTAGTCTTTCAGGCTGCATATTGCTCCTGTACCCTTTTCTTGTTCTGTTGTTTGGGAGGGAAGTATATCCCACAGTCTTTCCATTGTCGTAATGGGCAGGTTTCAATCAGGTAGCCCGAGATGCCGTAGGGGCGTAACCCCGAAAACACTAGGCTCCAAGAACGCCAGGAAAGACAAAGATAGAAACGTTTGTGGTGGGTACTTTTAAAGCAGTCTTCTAATTTTTCCGCTCTCAGGGTTGCTCTTTGATTCCTTTGCGATCTCGGCTGCCTTCCAATGTTTCCATCAGAACCGCCACGTCAAAGCGACGCGAGCTGAGCGCGGATACCCAGGTGTAATGTTGTCGTTGCTGTCGGCATTGACGAAATATCTCTTGTCAAAAAGGTTCTCGACGTTACCCTGTAGGGACAGCTTTTCATTGATCGTGTAATACAACGCCGCATCCGCACGGGTATAACCCGGCAATACCACTCGATTATCAATCGCCGCGTACATATCGGAGCGATGAATAATGCCCAAACCGGCCGCCCACTTCCCACTGAACCGGTAATTGTTCCAAAACGAAAATGTATTGCTCGGAACCTGCGGAACGCGAGCGCCCCTGGGAGCCGCAACCGTTGCACTGGTAATGAAAGCGTCCTGGTAAGCGTATCCTCCCATCATCTTCCAATCGCGGGTAACGTTGCCGCTTAAACCTACTTCGAAGCCGTTGGTGCGCTGGCTTCCGGTTTGAATAATTCTCGTCGGATCGCTGGGATCTGTGGATCGCGTGTTCGTTCTATCCAATCGGTACGCCGCAGCGGTCAGCGAGAGATACTGCAGCACGTCCCACTTGGCGCCCACCTCGTAGTTGCGAAACTTCTCCGGCTTAAGCGTCTGCGTAATCGAGGTAAGGGAAGAGAACTGATCACCCGCACTCGGCAAATAGGAGACGCTGTAACTCGCGTAAAGCGACAACGGCAGTACTGGCTTGATGATTAAACCCAGGCGAGGCGAAACGAGATTGTCTACTCGACGCAGGTTGTCCCCATTTCTGTTGTTCAGGTATCGCAAGTCGAAATGATCGAAACGGATGCCGGCCAGCACCTGGACCTTCCGGGTTAACTCAATCTGATCCTGAAAGTAGGTCGCAGCCAAATTGGCCGTTACATGGTTATCGGCGTCGGTAGCATTCTGTCGAAAAGTTATAGGGGTGTTGATCGTAGGATTACTGAGCGGCGCTGAAATCGACGTTGTCGTGTTGTTGAAGAATCCAGTCTGTCTAAAGTTGTTAGATACCTGCCGTCCAAACTCAGCGCCCGCTAAAAGCGTGTGCCGAATTCGTCCGGTCTTGGCCGCGTACGTAAGATCCGTTTGATTAAACAGATTATGTCGATCCGTGGCGTTGTTGTACGCGGAAATGTTAACTCGAGTTTTGTCTGCGCTCACGGCCGCGGGAACAAAGTTCTGATAGAACCTGCCGTAGTCGCCAAACAGTGTGCGATTGCGAATGTTTAAGCCGCCCACCTGGTGGTCAATTACTCCGGACAGAAGATTGACACGCGCGCGAACGCGACTTTCATCCGGGTTGCCGAAGAACGTGGAGATGTCTACGTCGACTGGCAGTCCACGGAAGGAAGGAATGCCGCGATCGGCCGTGCGGTTATCGCGAAAATGTTCATAGCCTAACTTGATCTGTGTGCGACTTCCGGCCGTGACGGTGAACGTCGGGTTGATGCCGAAACGATCGAGGTCGACGTGATCGCGAAACGTGCTTGAGTTCTCGTAGGTTCCATTCAACCGAAAAGCGACGTTTTTGCCGAGCGGCTGACTCAAGTCGCCAAGGATACGTTTGTTGCCGAAGGATCCTCCCTGAAATGTCAACTCGCGTGACGAGGTGAAAAAGGCCTGCTTGGTCACTCGGTTAATAACGCCGCCGCCGCCGCCGCGGCCGAAGACCATCGCGTTTGGTCCCTTCAAGGCTTCTAACCGTTCGACGTTGTATAGATCACGATAATACTGAACGTCATCACGGACTCCATCGAGAAAGAAGTCGGCGGAAGAGCTGTTGCCCCGGATCACGACCTGGTCGCGATTGTTTTCACCCTGAATCGCAGTGATGCCTGGCACATACCGGACGACGTCGCCAATGCTTTGCATTGATTGGTCGCGGATTACCTCCCGCGATACAACGGTTACGGACTGCGGGGTATCGCGAAGCGGTGTGAATGTTCGGGTGGCGCTGGTTATGGGCATGGCTTCATAGCCTCCCATGTCAGTAACCGTGACGATGGCTGTCGCGCCCGCAGGTTGCAGCAGGATCTCCAACGGTTCGAAGTGCGTAGGTCGAGACTTGATGGTCCGAGTCACTTCAGCGAAGCCGTCAGCCTGAATCTTCAGAGAGTATTCACCGGGCTCAAGCGCGAGAAAGAATTCTCCATTTGAATTGGTCACGCTCGACGAGTCAGGCAGGCCGTTTCGGACAGCTGTTATTTTTGCACCGGTAATAGCTGCACGATCTGAATCAAGTACCCTGCCGCGAAGCTGTGCCTGTGCCACTATTTCATTTGCGTGAAGGGAGCAAACCGAACACGCAGCAATGAGAACGAGGAAAAACACTTGAAGGTAACGTTTCGAAGTGGTTAAGAAAGTAGAGTTCACGATAAGTTTCTCGCAGAACGGGATTTTGATAAGAACGCCAAAGGATGAAATTGAAAACCGATTTCAATATGGGAGGGTAGTCGATCGGGGAGTGTGGCGTCAAATGCCGATTCGAAGTCGGGAAACGCCCGGCTCTGGAGGTCCTATCTATTCTCCAGCCCACAAATCAATTCGGCGGCGAGAAGAGGTAAGGTTAATTCATGATGGCCGGTGATTGAAAAACCGCGGCCTGCACCATCCGCATTAGGGCGTCGTACGACATTTGTTAAGGGACGGTACGATTGGATGAAGTCGAAGTTGGCGGTCGTGATCTCAGACAGCTCATTACCAAGATTGCGAACAAGCGTGACCGCTTTGAGGAAGACTTCGGGGAGAGTGACGGCCGATCCGATGTTCAAATAAACGCCACCACCATTCATTCGTCGCACCAGCTCTGCGAGGAGACGGAAGTCAGTATGTGTGGTGGCTCCGATTGCCGCGCCGTCTGCATCCGGATGGAAGTGGCAGATGTCGCCGCCGATCGTGACATGTGCGGTGAACGGGATTCGTGCTTCGTAAGCTGCGCACAACAAAGACTGCTCGGCATGCTTTGGAGAAAGAGCTATTAATGAACGCCCGGTTGCTTCGCCGAGACCAATGCCGTCGTTAGCGCCATCGCGCGCGGCGTTGTTGAGCAACTTTCCGGTTTCGTCGGCGCCGCCGAAGACACCTTCGCCCAAAGTAGCGTCAACGTCTTCAGAAGTTGAACCAATCATCGCGATCTCTGAATCGTGGACCAGTACTGAGCCGTTGGCAGCGATGGCTGTGACAAAGCCGCGTTTCATCAGGTCAATAATGATAGGCGCGACGCCGGTTTTGATCACATGGCCGCCAACGCCCCATATGATTGGTTTTCCCAGCTCCCGTGCCCTTCGCATTCGAGACGCAATTTCTCTTAGATTTTGTACTGCAAGGATGTTCGGCAGGCTGGCGAGAAATTCGCTAAGTGAAGTCTCTTCCTGAATCGGTTGCGCAAAGTCGTTAAGAGAAACCTTACTAGTACGGGAGCTAAGCGGGTATGTCGAGACGCTATCTAATCCCAATGGTGTCAGATTGTCATAGGCTGATGGCAACGCGTTGCTCCTCAGTGTCGCAAATGATCGAAATCGGCGGCTCCCATAACTATCCCGCACGTTACAAGCGTTTAATAACCCGATAAACTCTCATAAGTCCTGGTCCAGTTTCGTCAGATTTAGTTATGTGCCTCGGGCGATCAGTGTCAGCAAGATGTTAGTTGTTGAGAAAGGGGTCAACGACCGGTAGAATTCGCGGTCCGACTTCTCAGCTTCCGCGTAGGCACAAAATATCCTACCTACCTTTTGCATGCTAATAGCATTGTATCAAGAGCATTAAAAACTTCGTTAAGAGAAAAATCACGCAAGCTTCTTGTCTTCGCGGCGAGAATTCCCGTGGCCATTTTTAGCGAGACGTCCATTAAGCAACGGACGCAGCACTTGGCCCGTGTGGGAGCGACGCGAACGCGCAACTTCCTCGGGCGTGCCCGCGACGACTACGCGCCCACCATGTTCACCGCCTTCCGGTCCAAGATCGATAATGTAGTCGGCCGACTTAATCACGTCGAGATTGTGTTCAATGACCAGAATGGTATTGCCCAATGAAACCAGACGTTGAAGCACGTCAAGCAACTTGTCTACGTCGGCGAAGTGAAGTCCGGTCGTGGGCTCGTCGAGCATGTAGACTGTTCGTCCCGTCGCGCGCTTAGAAAGCTCTTTAGCAAGCTTAATGCGCTGTGCTTCGCCGCCCGACAACGTCGTCGACGATTGTCCCAGCTTCAAGTAACCGAGACCAACGTCCAGCAGTGTTTGCAGCTTTTGTTGAATCTGGGGAATATTCTCGAGCAGCGGCAATGCTTCCTCTACAGTCGTATCTAACAACTCCGCAATCGACTTCCCTTTGTATTTGACTGATAGGGTTTCGCGATTGTAACGAGCGCCGCGACACACGTCACAAAGCACGTACACATCGGGAAGGAAATTCATTTCAATGCGCTTCATGCCGTCGCCTTCACAGCCTTCGCAGCGTCCGCCCTTGACGTTGAAAGAGAAGCGGCCGGGCTTGTATCCGCGCTCCCTGGATTCCGGCAGCATCGCGTAGAGTTCGCGCAGAGGCGTAAAGAGTCCGGTATACGTGGCGGGATTCGAACGCGGCGTGCGTCCAATAGGTGACTGATCAATCTCAATCACTTTGTCGACATGTTCCAGACCCTCGATGCTCGAGCATGCACCGGGTTCCGTCAGGGAACCGTAAAGATGTCGAGCGAGTGCCGGATACAGAATCTCTCCTACCAGAGTGGATTTTCCCGACCCAGAAACTCCGGTGATAACAGTGAGCAGTCCAAGCGGAATCGACACGTCAATATCCTTGAGGTTGTTCGCCCGTGCGCCGTGCACCGTCAGATATTTGCCATTGGCCGCTCGTCTCTGAGCGGGCACGTCGATCTTCATAAGGCCGCTGACGTACAGCCCCGTGATTGAATTCGGGTTGTTAGCCACCTCTTCAGGAGTACCGACGGCAACAATATCGCCACCGTGCGCCCCGGCACGTGGGCCAAGATCGACAACATAGTCAGCGCGCCGAATTGTTTCTTCGTCATGCTCGACGACCAGTACGGTGTTGCCGAGGTCGCGCAGTGCGGCTAACGTATTTAACAGTTGTTGATTGTCCCGCGGATGCAGTCCTATTGAAGGTTCGTCAAGAACGTAGAGCACGCCGCGAAGCTGTGACCCGATTTGCGTCGCCAAACGAATTCGCTGTCCTTCTCCGCCCGAAAGCGTTGCCGAGGATCGATCGAGGGTGATGTAGCCGAGGCCGACGCTTCTTAGAAAGCGTAAACGACTCTTTATCTCTTTCAGGATCTGGCCTGCGATCTGTTCTTCTCGAGGGTTCAGCTTTATTGACTCAAAAGCCTCGACTGAATCTTCGATTGGCAACGATGTGTACTCGGCAATGCCTCTTCCGCCAACTCGGACCGAGAGTGAGTCAGACCGCAAACGTCTGCCTTTGCAGTCGGGACAAACTGTTGGCGAGACAAGCTCCTCGAGTGCGTTGGTCACTTTGTCCGAAGGTGCTTCATTCAGTCGCTCGCGCAGCCAACGCAGAGCACCTTTCCAGGGACTCTGGTAAGAATAGAGTCCTTGACGAAACGTCAATTGGCCACTCACCCCATGGAAGAATCCATCGCAAACTTCTTTCGGGAGTTCGCCGAACGGGAGCTTCGGCTCACACTTGAAATGTTTGATGATTGCGAGCAGGGCACTCTTTAGATACGCCGATCCCTGTCGATCCACTTGACCCATAAAAGAGAGTTTTTCAGCACAGAGGGTGGCATCGGGAATCAATTTAGCTGGATCGACTTCCTGGACTGTCCCCAGCCCATGACAACGTTTGCACGCTCCATACGCGGAGTTGAATGAGAATGACCGTGGCTCGAGCGGCGGCACATTGATACCGCAAATCACGCAAGCCATGCGCTCTGAGTAAAGCTTTTCCTCACCATCAACGACTGACACGAGGACCGCGCCCGAGGTCAACTTGAGGGCCGTTCGAACGGACTCGGTAAGACGTTCCTTGATGCCAGGTTTGATCAAGAGTCGGTCGACCACCGCTTCAATCGAATGATTGCGTCGCTTGTCCAGTTTGATCTCTTCGTCGAGTGACAGTAACTCGCCGTCCACCCGAGCGCGCAGGAAGCCGTCTTTCGCAAGTTTCTCGAGTTCCTTTTTGAATTCACCCTTTCGACCGCGCACGATGGGCGCCAGAATCATCACCCGTTCGCCTTCAGGAAGGCCCAGCACGTTTTGCACGATCTGTTCGATACTTTGGCGAGTAATTGCCGCGCCGCAAACGTGACAATGTGGCAGGCCTATAGAAGAAAAGAGCAGGCGCATGTAGTCATAGATTTCCGTGACGGTGCCGACTGTAGAACGTGGACTACGCGAGACTGTTTTCTGTTCGATTGAAATTGCGGGCGACAGACCTTCAACCGAATCTACGTCAGGCTTTTCAAGTTGGTCTAAAAACTGACGGGCGTAGGCTGAGAGAGATTCAACGTAACGCCGCTGCCCTTCGGCATAGATTGTGTCAAAGGCAAGAGAAGACTTTCCGGATCCCGAAAGGCCGGTGATGACTGTAAAGCGATCGCGCGGTATTTCTACGTTGATATTCTTGAGGTTGTGCTGGCGTGCGCCTCTAACTGTGATGCGGTCGATAGCCATTGGCGAAAATCAATTGCGGCACTACGGATGCGAATTTTGGAGAGTAGCGAACCCGCCATTCTAGCGGAGGGGCTAAGGAGCAGCAAGCGGGTACGATGATTGAAAGGACATCTAAAAAATGATGGATAGCAATTACCAAATGATGGATAGACACTTACCAAAAGAGCCGGCCACCATCCACCAAACACACGAAACAACACTATCCTTCGTGGGATTCGTGGAATTTCGTGGATTGTTTTCTCCAGCAAACACGCCCAGGCTTGAGTGCCGTCCGATGATGCCTGACACGGGCAGACCATTGTCTTGACACTGTTTTCGCGCGAGACCTAAACTGCGACTACCTTTTACCGAACTCAGT
>JBGTCM010000516.1:0-10989 GCA_041748795.1 Pyrinomonadaceae bacterium | reverse complement strand
AATGCTGCGCCAAAGATTGCGCTGGTGTTGGGCAGTGGACTCGGAGCCTTCGCCGATGAGTTTGAGGAACCGGTTGGCATCCCGTATCAGGAGATTCCCGGTTTCGTATCCTCAACCGCGGTGGGTCACGCCGGGCGACTTGTAGTCGGAAAGGTTGGTGGTGTCCCTGTCCTCGCAATGCAGGGACGCGTCCATTACTACGAAGGTTACTCGCTTGAGGAAGTCACTTTCCCGATAAGGACTTTCAAATTGATGGGGATTGAAACTCTGATCCTCACGAACGCCGCGGGCGGTGTTGACATTGAACTTAGTCAGGGTGCGTTGATGGTTATTAGTGATCACCTGAACTTAATGGGTGTTAACCCGCTGCGTGGTCCTAATGATGAACGTTTCGGCCCCCGGTTTCCCGATATGTCGGAAGTATATGCTCGCGACCTTCAGGAAATGGTTGGCGAAGAAGCTAAGGCTTTAGGCGTTACGATTCGCCGCGGCGTTTATGCCGCCCTTTCAGGTCCGAGTTACGAAACCCCGGCGGAGATTCACATGCTGCGTGCGTTTGGCGCCGACGCTGTGGGGATGAGTACCGTGCCTGAAGCTATTGTTGCTCGTCACATGAGTATGAAGGTCCTGGGTATTTCCTGTATCACAAACATGGCGGCGGGGATCAGCGAACAGCCGATTAATCACGAAGAAGTCATTGAAACCGGTGAACGCGTGCGGAGCACGTTTACGAAGTTGCTCAGAAAATTGATTGTCAGGATGCCGTAGTGGATGCGTCCTTCCGATGGACAGGCCGCGATGCGTGCTAAAAGCGATACCGGACTTGCTGAATGCGGCTTTGCCGCAATCCGTGCGGAAAGGCTCTGCCTTTCCGTCGACTCTACTGTTTTTGAGGCTGCGCCTCCGCAACGAGGCATAGCCTCTTTCAAAAGCGTTGCACATCGTTAAGGCAGAGCCTAACCGCACGGAAGGCGGCAAAGCCGCACCACGATAAGGTGCAGCGGCAACGCGGCGACGTGATTTGAGGTCAGGCGAAACCGATTCCTCAGGTGGACTGGACCGCAAAAATCGGCGATAAATAGAGGAATGAGTTTGATAATCGGCATTTCCGGCGGCACCGGCTCTGGCAAGACCACGATCGCAAATCGAATCCTCGAGACAGTCGAAGCCAGCGAAGTAGTTTTCATTCAGCAGGATTCCTATTACCGCAATCTTAAAGACCTGCCTCTCGACTATCGACACGTTGCTAATTTCGATCATCCGGACGCGCTCGATAACGACCTGCTCGTGAACCACGTCAGGAAGTTAAAAGCCGGCGAGTCGGTTGAGTTGCCGATCTACGACTTTCGCACGCACACTCGTTCGAACGACACTCGGCCTGTGGAACCCAAGCCAATTGTGATAGTGGAAGGCATCCTGATTTTCGCGGAACCACGACTGCTCGAACAGTTGGACATAAAAGTTTTCGTCGATACGCCCGACGACATTCGTTTCATTCGGCGTCTGCAGCGTGATATTGATGAACGAGGACGAACGCTCGAATCCGTGATCGAGCAATATGTAGCAACAGTTCGGCCGATGCATATGCAGTTCGTCGAGCCGTCAAAGAGATACGCCGACGTCATTATTCCGGAAGGTGGGCATAATTTAGTGAGCATAGATCTCATAAGTGGGAAGATTCGGGAGAGGTTGGCAAGTGCTCTGACCTCGGTTGGAGGACAATCTTGAGCGAAGAGAATTTTGAGGAATTGATCGAAATAGCGAAGGCTGCGCGCTTACAATCCGTGGCCCCGTTTTCAAACTTTCTGGTCGGGGCTGCCGTCAGGACCGAGGGTGGCAAAGTTTACATAGGATGCAACATTGAAAGCGCCAGTTACGGACTGACGGTGTGCGCGGAACGAGTCGCCATTTGGAAGGCATTATCTGAAGGGGAACGACAGTTTACCGAGCTGGCAATCGTGGCAGATACAGAGCAGTTAACACCACCGTGCGGCACATGCCGGCAAATCATCCACGAGTTTTGCGACGGCGCTACGATTGTGCTCGCGAACCTTGGCGGTGAAACTCAAACCTGTGACATTGATGAACTCTTGCCCCGCGCTTTCGACGCGCGCTTTCTCAGCCGCAATGCGAAGTAGAGCGCCAGGCGATCCTGTCCTGGTTTTGTTCGTGGATTTCACTATCAAACTTATGCCCAAGAAACCATTCATCATCTTCGTTCTTATCATCGCAACGGTTGTTGGGTTGGCCTCGCCTGCGGCCGCACAACGGAGGGGTACGCGCATGAACTCCGTCGATCTGCTGGTGCTGAACGGCACGCTCGTAACCATGGATAAAGACTATCGTGTGATCGAGGACGCGGGTGTGGCTATTAAGAATGGACGCATCGTGGCGGCGGGACAGCGTAGGGATATCATCAGACGATACACCTCGGCCCAAACGGTTGATGCCGGCGACAAAATCATTATTCCCGGTCTGATCAACGGTCACACGCACATTCCCATGACCCTGTTCAGAGGTTTGGCAGATGACCTCGATCTTCAGGATTGGCTGACGAAGTTTATCTTCCCCGCCGAGGCGAAGAACGTTTCGGAGGAGTTCGTTCGCGCCGGAACACGTTTAGGACTGGCGGAAATGATTCGCGGAGGAACGACAACCTACTGCGACATGTATTACTTCGAAGACGCGATTGCTGATGAAACCGCTAAGGCGGGCGTGCGCGGAGTTTTGGGGGAGACGGTGATCGACTTTCCCGTCGCCGATAACAAGACTAATGCCGAGGCGATGGCCTACGTGGAAAGGTTTGTCCAGAAGTGGAAGGGCCACGAGCTGATCACCCCCGCCATAGCGCCGCACGCTCCTTACACCGTTTCCGAAGAGCATCTTAAGGCGGCCCGAGCTTTTTCGGATCGCACTGGCGCGCCTATCGTGATCCACGTTTCGGAAACAAAGAGGGAACTCGACGACAGTATCAAAGCGAAGGGTGCGAGCCCGGTCGAGTATCTGCGTCGAATTGGGTTTCTGAATGGCCGTGTGATCGCCGCTCACGTCGTTTGGCCGGTTGGCGATGACTTTAAGACTCTCGAGCAGGCCGGCGTGGGTGTAATTCACAATCCGCAGTCGAATATGAAACTCGCGTCGGGGGTGGCGCCTGTACCGAGGATGATGCAGGAGGGTGTTCGCGTGGGCCTGGGTACTGACGGCGCTGCCTCAAACAACGACCTCAGCATGTGGGAAGAGATGGATACCGCGGCTAAGTTACACAAACTTTCCAGTGGTGATCCTAAAGTAATGTCAGCGCGGGAGGCATTTGAGCTTGCCACGATTCGCGGAGCCAGAGCGCTGCACATGGAGAAGGAAATCGGGTCGCTTGAGGTAGGGAAACGCGCTGATCTGGTGCTGGTGGCTCGCGATTCACTGAATCAAATACCGATTTACAACATTTATTCCCACCTTGTTTATGCTACTAAGGCTTCTGACGTGCAGACGGTCATCATTAATGGACGTATCGTGATGCGCGACCGCCGGCTGTTGACGCTCGACGAAACAGCAATTAAGGAGGGCGCTCGCGTTTTTCGCGAACAGGTAATCAAAAGCCTGGCTACTCCCGCTGGACAAGCAAAGTAGTCGCTATTTAAGCGACATCGTTACAGAACCGAGCGCGGTAGCGCCGGTCCCGTTTAGAGTGGGCACTTGTGCCCTCGCCGAGCGGACAAGTCCGCACTCTAAACGGGAGGCAAAGCCCACTTGCCATAATTCGCCTATCAGATCATAATAGGCCGCCAATTATATAGGACTTGTAAGCGAGCCTTAGGCTCGCTTTTGAATTTATGGGAGTGAAGTTTAGTGCATTTAGTTAAATCCCTCCGATGTAACCAGCTTAATACATTTCTAAGTACTCTCCTGCTGCTGCTGTCTTGTCCGGCGGCGTTAGTCGCGCAGTCGTCCGAGGAATCCGGTACATCCGCCGACACCGTTAAGATCCGCATCGATCGGGCCCGCGCTCTGGTCGCGGCGCACCAGTTGGAGACTGCAGCCAGCGAGCTCGAGTCTGTTAGATCAGCAACCAAGGATTCGTCCATTCACAGCATTACTTCGATTATGCTGATGAACATCTACCTCGAAGCCGGAAACTACGGACGCGCTGAGGCCCTGCTGGAAGAGAATTTCCGCGCCAGAGCATCCCAATATGGGGGAGCATACTTCGCCCTCGCTGGCCAGGCTGTAAACGGAGCCCGCACGCACCTCGCCCGCTATCGAGCCCTTGGAATCAATACCTCCGCTCAAAATCTTCCTTCTGAGGCTGTCAAAGATTTAGATCGTTTGCGATCCTTTCTGGAGCGGATGATTGCCCACTCCAGGGAAATCATTGACGAGCGCAAAGCGTACGATTCACTTTCGCTGCTCGAGCATGTGCTTGGCGTACGATTATCTCTGGCCAGAGACGCTGACGAGCAAGCGAAGTGGAGCGGTGAATACTCAGGCGCGCGTGAACTGTTGGCCTCTCAAACACAAATCACCTCTCCAAACGGAATCTCGCCCTTACCGCCCGGCAAAGCACCAGCGATCAAGACGCCATCGCCTTATTCAAGTCGCCGAGTCGCGGAAGTTGTTGAAGCCAAAGCGTCCGACAACAGTAATGTGACGGCGTCACCTCCGCCTCCCGCGAATGTTCCCGCGGACAGCAGTGCTACCCCCTCGGAGACAACGCTCACTGACTTTGGTTTACTTAATTTCAAAGCCTCCAAAAGAGTCCTTCCGCGCTACCCACCTCTTGCCAAGCAGTCCGGCACCACCGGACTAGTCAGGGTGCACGTGATCGTTGACCAAACCGGAAAGGTGGTCGACGTATCGCGTTCTGAGGGACCGATGCTCCTCCGGCGCGTCGCAGAAGACGCCGCACGGGAGTGGTTTTTCGAGGGCCTGATGCCGCCAAGCCAGACGACTCCCGCAACTCGCTTCACCGGGTATATCGACTTCAACTTCACCCTCTAATCCCTTTATGTAAAAGGTCTTATCGCTTTAAAGATCAACGGCTTACCAAAGTTGACTTAAAAGTAAGGATTAGTTACACTCCGTCCTATTCGGCGACTGAATTAAAGATGAAAATATCGGCCCAGGAAGAATTTGGATTGCGCTGCCTTTTGCAATTGGCACGTGCGGAAACTCAGCAGGAGTCTCTGACGCTTACGCAGATTGCTCGGCTTGAGGGAATCTCTGTCGCCAACGCCGGCAAGTTGATGTGGATACTCAATAAGGCAGGGTTGGTGCAATCGCAGCGGGGAACTAAGGGCGGCTATCGCCTGGCAAGACCCGCGTCAAATATCCATTTGAATGAAGTGATCAGCGTCCTGGACGAGCAGCGCATCGAGACACATTGCAGTAGTTATGCGGGCGTTCTTGCATCGTGCGTGCACACCGGCGATTGCGGAATTCGCCCAGTGATTCTTGAGTTGCATCAGATTGTCGAGAACGCGTTGTCCGAGATTACTTTGTCACAACTGCTCGGCACGGAAGCGACTGTGGATGCCGTGCTTCACAAAATTCAAGGTGTGAAGCCGTTGCCAAGGGCAGATCACGCGCAAGCGTGAGGTTAGCGATCAGAGCATAGAGGGATACGGTTTAATAACAGATGAGCACAGCAGAACTTTTAGCTAAACAGGAATATAAATACGGCTTCGTCACAGACATCGAGTCGGACATGATCCCGCGCGGACTCACGGAAGACACGATCAGGTTGATTGTCGAGAAAAAGAATGAGCCTGAGTGGATGCTCGAATTTCGTCTCAAGGCCTACCGACATTGGCTGACTATGACTGAGCCAAAGCACTGGCCAAATATTTCCTATCCCGAGATCAACTATCAGGACGTCATTTACTATAGCGCTCCAAAGCAGAAGGTAACCAAGGCGAGCCTCGATGAAGTTGATCCGGAGTTGTTGAGAACATTTGAGAAGCTTGGAATTCCTCTGACCGAACAGAAACAGCTTGCCGGCGTGGCGGTCGATGCAGTCTTCGATTCGGTTTCAGTAGCCACTACCTATAAAGAAAAACTAAAGAAGCACGGCGTTATCTTCTGCTCGTTTACTGAAGCCATTCGTGATTACCCTGATCTGATTAAGAAATACCTGGGATCAGTGGTTCCGACCAACGACAACTTCTTCGCAGCCCTCAACAGCGCAGTATTTTCGGATGGTTCCTTCTGTTTTATTCCCAAGGGCGTCCGCTGCCCGATGGAACTTTCAACGTATTTCCGGATTAACAACTCGGAATCAGGCCAGTTCGAAAGAACTTTAATTGTGGCCGAGGAAGGGTCTCATGTTTCCTACCTGGAAGGCTGCACCGCGCCGAAGTTTGATAAGAACCAATTACACGCGGCGGTTGTTGAGCTGATTGCATTGGACGACGCGCAGATCAAGTATTCCACCGTGCAAAACTGGTATGCCGGCGATGAAGAAGGAGTTGGTGGCATCTACAACTTCGTGACTAAGCGTGGAAAATGCGCGGGCCGAAACTCAAAAATTTCGTGGACCCAGGTTGAGACCGGTTCGGCAATCACATGGAAGTATCCGTCCTGCATCCTGCAGGGTGACAACTCGATCGGCGAGTTTTATTCGGTAGCGCTGACGAACCATGCGCAACAAGCCGACACCGGCACCAAGATGATTCATCTGGGCAAGAACACTCGCTCAACGATCATCTCGAAGGGAATTGCGGCTGGGAAATCAAATAACAGTTACCGCGGCCTGGTGAAGGTAATGCCGAAGGCGGAAAACGCTCGTAACTATACGCAGTGTGATTCGATGCTGATCGGTTCAAACAGCGGGGCCCACACATTCCCTTATATCGAGGTGATGAACAACACTTCAAGTGTCGAGCACGAAGCATCGACTTCAAAGATCAGCGAAGAGCAATTGTTCTACCTGCAGCAGCGCGGCATTTCTCAGGAAGACGCGGTGTCGCTGATTATTAACGGTTTTTGCAAGGATGTATTCCTGCAGTTGCCTATGGAGTTTGCGGTGGAAGCGCAGCGTCTGCTGGGCCTCAAGCTCGAAGGCAGTGTCGGATAGTTAAATGGCGTGACAAGTAACAGGTGACAAGTGACAAGCAAGAGGCACGGGAAGTTTTAGTCAGTTTTTCTTGTCACTTGTTACCTGTCACTTGTCACTTTTTTTAGGAGCAATCAATGTTAGAAATCAAAGATTTACATGCGGGCATCGATGGCAAGGAGATCTTGAAGGGCATCAGCCTCACGGTCAACAAGGGTGAAATTCACGCCATCATGGGTCCGAACGGATCCGGGAAATCAACCCTGGCCAAGGTGCTGGCGGGACATCCGGCATACGAAGTGACCAAAGGCGAGGTCCTTTACGAAGGGAAAAACCTGCTTGAGATGCCGCCGGACGAACGCGCGCGCGAAGGCGTTTTTATGGCCTTTCAGTATCCGATTGAAGTCCCAGGCGTTTCAAACGCCCAGTTTCTGCGGCTGGCGTATAACGAAAAACGGAAGCATCTCGGTGAAGAAGAGCTCGACCCACTTGAATTTAAGGACCTGCTGAAGGAGCGCGCCAAGGTGGTGGAAATGGACGCCAGCTTCATGACGCGTTCGGTCAACGAAGGATTCTCGGGCGGTGAAAAGAAGCGCAACGAGATTCTGCAGATGGCAGTGCTCGAACCAAAGCTCGCCGTTCTGGATGAAACGGATTCCGGTTTGGATATCGACGCCTTGCGAATCGTCGCCGGTGGCGTCAACCAACTGCACAATCCGGACAACGCAGTAATTCTCGTCACCCACTACCAGCGCTTGCTTGATTACATAGTGCCGCAGTTTGTGCATGTGCTGGCCGATGGGCGCATCGCCAAAGAGGGCGGCAAGGAGTTGGCGCTCGAACTTGAACAAAAGGGCTACGACTGGCTCAAGACACCTACAGCAGACCAGAACGGTCTGACAGCACAGGCGAATCAGTAATATGGCTACCGAATTAAAAGCGTTGGAAAAATCGTATCAGGAAACGTTTCGTGCGATGCATGACAGCGCGCCGGACACCAATGTCGCATGGTTTGATCGCTTACGTCGTAATGCGATGGCACAGTTTGAGGAGTTGGGGTTTCCATCAGTAAAGGATGAGGAGTGGAAGTATACGAATGTTGCTCCCCTGGCTCTCAATGTTGCCAGGATGGATTTCAAGGCGGCTTCGTCGGCGACACAGCTCCCTGAACGTGAATTGAATGATCTTTTTATTGTCGAAGCCCGTGAGAGCCAGCTGGTTTTTCTGAACGGTTGTATCAGGAATGATCTTTCGTCACTGGCGGCGCTGCCGAGCGAGGTAGTTGTTGTTGACCTTATGGAAGCAATTGTCGACGCGCGATACAGCGAGCTTGCCTGGAGGCATCTGGCGCAAGAGGCTGATTATGTTGCCGATGGCTTCATTGCACTAAATACCGCGATGATGTCTCACGGAGCCTTCGTCTACATACCGAAAGGCGTCGAAGTTGATGTGCCCCTCCATTTGCTTTTCATTTCAGACGGCGAGCAATCGTCCAGTTTTCCCCGCGTCCTGATTATTGGCGAAGAAAACAGTCGCGCAACGTTGATTGAAAGTTATATCAGCACGCGCGAAGCCCAGTATTTCACCAATGCTGCGGTTGAGGTGGTTCTGAAAGATGGCGCACGGCTCGAACATTACAAAGTGCAACGCGAAAGCATCTCGGCCTTTCACATTGCGACAACGGCGGCCGATCTTGGCTCCGGCGCCGCCTACGACACTACTACGATAACTTTTGGGGCGCAGCTTTCCAGACACGACGTGAACGTAAGGATGGATCACGAGGGCGCTGAGTGTTGGGTTGATGGTTTGTACATCGTTACGACGGGGCAGCATGCAGATACCCATTCGCTGATCGACCACAGAAAACCGCATTGCACCAGTCACCAACTCTATAAGGGCATTCTCGACGGCAAATCGCGAGCGGTATTTAACGGCAAGATTTTCGTTCGTCACGACGCGCAGAAAACCGATGCAATGCAAACGAATAAAAACCTTTTGCTGTCCAATGAAGCCCGCGTTGACACGAAACCGCAACTCGAGATCTTGGCGGACGATGTGAAATGCGCGCACGGTGCTGCGGTGGGGCAGATTGATGAAGACGAGCTGTTTTATCTTGCAACGCGAGGAATTCATCCTGACCTGGCTCGAAATCTTCTTACGTATGGTTTCGCCGAAGAAGTTATCGGCAAGATAAAGATTGATTCGATTAGGGAGCAGCTCGATGCAGCGGTTTTGAATCGCTTGAATGCACGCCTGGAGGTTTAGCTTCCATGATTAAGCACGCAATTACCCTCGGATTATTGTTTGGATTTCTGGCTATACCCGCAGTCTCAAACGGACAGGACAGAGCAACTCTTTATTCAGTTCAGAAACATCGAGGCCAGGCGAAAGTGTTCTGCCTGAATTTTCGTTCGGGCCCATCTCGCAGCACGGCCGAGCCATGCGATCTACGATATGGTTCCCTCTATGTTGGAGACGACCATGATTGGTTTCAGAGTTCGGGTGCCAGGGGCCACCGGAGTGTCATCAAGGACCTCGGTTCATTGAACTGGGATCAAGCCTTCACCGTTCCAGTAGTCACACCTCTGCCAAAGCTGCAACCGGGAGAGCAGCGTAAGATTACAGTTGATGCTTCGGGCGCGGACGGAGCTGATGGCGCCCCCGGCGTCGATGGCGACGGTGTTTTGCGGCCCAGGCCAGAAACGGTCGACTCGGCGCGTGCGCGGGCAAGACCGAAGCACGACGGCAAGCCTCGCGTCGACTCGATGTTTGCGAAAGCGATCGTTGGGCATATGTACGTCATTCACGTGGTCCACGATACGGACGACTTTTATGTGGTCTTTAGAGTGGACGAGGTCGAGCGAGGCAGTAGCTGCACGGTGACGTGGCGCTTCGTTCCGGATCCGGCACTATCTTTCGTACAGACAAAGAATTGAGATGGCAGTAGCAGAGAACTCAGTAACATCAAACCGCATCAGCGGAGGGTTTGACGTGGAACGCATTCGGGAGGACTTCCCGGTGCTGCGTCAGACAGTAAACGGCAAGCCCCTTGTTTACCTCGACAATGGCGCATCGTCGCAAGTCCCTCAAGTTGTCATCGATCGCGGCAGCATCTATCTCGAAGACGAACATTCAAACATACATCGCGGCGTTCACTATCTCAGCCAGAAGGCGACCACCGCCTACGAAGGGGCGCGCGAGAAGGTGAAGCGGTTTATCAACGCACGCGATGCGAAGGAGTGCATCTTCGTGAGGGGTGCGACTGAGGGCATCAATCTGGTGATGCACGGTTATGGCCGCAAGTTCATCGGCGCCGGCGACGAGATCATTATTTCGGCGATGGAGCACCACGCCAACATTGTTCCCTGGCAAATGCTTTGCGAAGAAAAGGGCGCCACGCTGCGCGTCATCCCCATGAACGACGCCGGGGAATTAATCCAGGACGAGTACAAGGCCCTCTTGAGTGACAAAACTAAATTCGTTGCTATCACTCACGTCTCAAATGCGCTTGGTACTATTAACCCCGTCAAAGAGATGATCGATGAGGCGCACAAGTATGGAGTGCCGGTATTAATTGACGGCGCGCAGAGCGCTCCGCACATGCTCATAGACGTCCAGGATCTGGAATGTGATTTTTTCGCTTTCTCGGGCCACAAGATGTTTGCACCCACAGGTAGCGGCGTCGTCTATGGCCGGGCCGAATTGCTTGAGGAGATGAACCCCTTCCAGGGCGGCGGCGACATGATCAGGAGCGTAACTTTTGAAAAGACAACTTACGCAGGGTTGCCGAATAAGTTTGAAGCAGGCACCCCGGCGATCGCCTCGCAAATCGGTTTGGGCGCTTCGATCGATTACCTTAACTCCATCGATCGCAAAAAGGCGGCGGCCCACGAACATGAGCTCTTGCGTTATGCGACGCAGCGGCTAAAAGCAATCGAGGG
>JBGTCM010000515.1:0-5679 GCA_041748795.1 Pyrinomonadaceae bacterium | reverse complement strand
CCATAATGGCCCAGGCAAAAAAAGCGCTTGCAAAAAAGAGATCTAAACAGCAATCCAAAACATCTACCCGCACTTCGGTAAAAACGTACGACAACTACATCGGCGGCGAGTGGGTCCAGAGTGAGTCGGGGGCAGTGTTTGACAACATCAACCCGGCTGACAATCAGGACATCATTGGCCGCTTTCCGCTTTCCACCAGGGCCGACGTAAATCGCGCGGTGAATGCGGCCCAGGAAGCGTTTGATGGTTGGCGTAACACGCCCGCTCCCCGGCGTGCGGAGATTCTCTTTCGCCTGGGCGAGATCCTGATTCGCAATAAGGACAGGTTTACCCGGGACATGACTCGCGAAATGGGTAAAGTCCTCAAGGAAGCCGGCGGCGACGTGCAGGAAGCAATTGACTGCACTTACTACACGGCCGGCGAAGGTCGGAGACTGCATGGCTTTACAACTCCTGCAGAAATGCCTGACAAGTTTGCGATGTGCGTCAGGCAGCCCGTAGGCCTTTGCGGATTGATCACGCCATGGAACTTCCCGATGGCGATTCCTTCATGGAAACTGATTCCCGCCCTGATCTGTGGCAACACCGTAGTGATCAAACCCGCCGAGGACACACCGCTTTCAACTTACAACCTGGTCAAGGCTTGTGAAGAAGCAGGGATACCGCCGGGCGTTGTAAACATGGTGACCGGTTACGGCGATGTCGCCGGCGCTGCGATTACAAATCATCCGGCTTTACGTCTGATTTCGTTTACCGGATCCACAGAGACAGGCCGTATCGTCGCCACGGCCTGCGCTGAACGAAACGCGATTTGCTCGCTCGAGATGGGCGGGAAGAATGTAATCATCGTGATGGACGACGCCGACGTCGATCTCGCGGTGGAGGGCGCCATCTGGGGAGCGTTTGGAACTTCGGGTCAACGCTGCACCGCGTCGTCACGCCTGGTGGTCCATAAGAAAGTCTATAAACAGTTTTCCAAAAAACTCGTGGAACGTGCCGAGGCCCTCCGTGTTGGTAATGGGGCTGACGCGAAGACGGATGTGGGGCCCGTAATCAATGCTGAAGCGGTTACGAAGATCATGGGGTACATCGACATCGGCCAACAGGAAGACGGCGCCACGCTCGCGTGCGGCGGCAAACGTTTGACTAAAGGCGACTACGCTCGGGGTTACTACATCGAGCCGACCGTGTTCACCGATGTTGCTCCTGACACGCGTATCGCTCAGGAAGAGATCTTCGGACCAGTCACGGCAGTGATACCGACAAGGTCTCTCGAAGAAGCTGTTGAAATTGCCAATGGCGTACGCTACGGGCTTTCCGCCGCAATCTATACCAGCGACGTCAACCGTGCGTTCCGCGCGATGAACGACATGTACACGGGCATCTTCTATGTAAACGCCTCGACGATCGGCGCGGAGGTGCATCTACCTTTTGGCGGTACCAAAGGTACGGGGAACGGCCATCGTGAAGCCGGCACTCAGGTGCTCGATATCTTCACCGAATGGAAATCGGTTTACGTTGACTACAGCGGTAAACTTCAGCGAGCACAGATCGATACTGTGGAAGGAATCGGGTAAGACAGAAAACAGAATTCAGGAGTCAGAAGACAGGAGATAGACCTTCGCCGACTTCTGAATTCTGACTCCTGTCTTCTGCATTCTGACTTCGAACATCCGACATCTGGAGGACTAGACTGTGATTGTTGGGCTGCCGAAAGAGATAAAAGATAACGAATATAGAGTTGGGTTAACGCCTGCGGGTGTGCGCGCGCTTACTGATGCTGAGCATCAAGTGATTGTTGAGAAGAGCGCCGGCGGCGGTTCCGGGTTTGAAGACGCGCTTTACCAAAAGGCGGGCGCTGAAATCATTGACTCAGCCGACGACGTTTGGGCCCGGGCCGAAATGATCGTGAAGGTCAAGGAGCCAATCGAGCCTGAGTATCCGCGAATGCGTGAAGGTCAATTGTTGTTCACATACCTTCATCTGGCGCCGGATACGAAGCTTACCAACGAGTTGCTCAAGCGCAAGGTCACAGGCATCGCCTACGAAACCATCACCGATAGGCGCGGAAGCCTGCCCTTGCTGACGCCAATGTCGGAAGTAGCGGGCAGGATGGCAATTCAGGTCGGAGCACACTACCTTGAAAAAATGGCGGGCGGCCGAGGCATTTTGCTGGGCGGCGTGCCGGGCGTGCCGGCCGCAAAGGTTGTCATCATAGGCGGAGGTGTGGTGGGAACTAATGCAGCAAAGATTGCTGTCGGCATGGGTGCTGCCGTTACCATCATCGACAACAATCTCGACCGGCTGCGCGAGCTCGACGATATCTTTTTGACCAAAGTCTCAACCCTGGCTTCCAGCGCTTACATGATTCACGATGCGATCTCTACTGCCGATCTCATCGTGGGCGCAGTATTGGTGCCCGGCGCCGCGGCTCCCCAACTGGTGACCAAAAACATGCTCAAAGACGTGCCCAATGGAGCAGTAATCGTCGACGTTGCGGTGGACCAGGGTGGGTGCATCGAGACGACCCATCCAACCACCCACTCCAACCCGACCTACTACGTCGAAGGTGTGTTGCACTATTGCGTTGCAAATATGCCAGGAGCGGTACCTCGCACATCAACCTTCGCGCTGACCAATGCCACACTTCCCTATGCCGTCAAACTGGCTAACAAAGGTTTCTTTGAAGCGATCCGAACTGATCCGGGATTGAAGGAAGGCGTTAACACCTACGCGGGTCATTGCACTTACGAAGCAGTAGCTGCCGCGCAGGGTTTGTCCTATACCAGCATTGAAGCATTGGTTGAAGTCAACAGCGCCTCAAGCGCGCACTAACGATTTCCGCTAATCGGGAAAAGCGGCGCCGGATTCCCGGCGCCGCCTTTTTTTTTACTACGTTAGTGTCCCATGGCCGCCGCGCGACAGCGCGCGGTATCGCTCTGCAATTAACCCGGAGGGTTGGAAGAAACCCTTCGGGTTGATTGCGTGAATTGAGTGACGAGCGTAGCGTTACCCTTTGCGATTCAACAACTCTTGAATGCACGCCACCAAACTTTCGGCTGATACCGGCTTCGCCAGAAACGCATCTACCTTTTCGCTGTTCTGATTATTCTCTTTTCGCTCGAGGGCGCTTAGTAAGATGACGGGAAGATGAGCGAGCGTCTGACTGTTCCTGAGGAAGCGGCAAAATTCATAACCACTGAGATTCGGCATCATCGCATCCGTGACTACGATATCGATTGGCGTTGAGAGCGCCAGCTTCATCGCTTCCAGGCCGTCAGCCGCCGGGATAACTTTATAGCCGGCACGATCTAGCACAACCTCAAGAAACCGTCTCAACGCGCGGTCATCCTCAGCCAGCAACACACGCTTGCGAGCACTAGTTTCTGCAGGCGGCGCTCCTGTACTTGATTCCGGTAATGAAGGTTCTTCCTGGATTGTCATTGAGAGAAATTCTCGTTGGGGTCGGCTAATTTTCTTGAGGAACCGGCTTGAAACGCCAGCCCAATCAGCATAAGACCCGCCTGAAACAAATGTCAATTACTATAACTGAACGCTCGCTGATACGGTTTCGCTGATCACTTACAGAACCCAGCGCGGTAGCGCGGGATGCCAGAGGCGACGAGCATTATGAAGGCCTGATTATGAATTTTAAGTAGCTTAAGCATCCCCCGCTACCGCGCTGGGTTCTGTAAGTGATTTCTGAATCAAACTGCATCTGTACCCACTGAATGTGTGCTGCGGCTTTCCCACGACCGCGGATGTCATACTGACTCATCATCTACTTGTCCATAAACTGGCGATGCCAAAGTTCCAGATTCAGTAGCTGGAAAACCTGCAGATTGTAATCTTCACGACCCGAAGAATTAGCCTGAATGACTCTCTGCACTTCCACCGGTTTAAACAGCCCGCGCCGCTCCACTGTCTCCGGCGAAAGCAGGTCATCGATCATCGGACGCAGGGCGCCGCGCAGCCACGAGCGGATTGGCGCGCCGAAGCCTGCCTTCTTTCGCCAAATCACGTCATGAGGTAACGACTTCTCGAGCGCTCGCTTTAGAATATATTTTCGTTTAAAACCACGCAGCTTCAGATCGGCCGGCATGCGCGCCGCAAACTCAATCATCTTGCGATTCAGGAAAGGCACTCGAACCTCGAGGTTGGCAGCCATTGAAGTCTTATCCGTAGTCATGAGGTTCAAGCACGGTAAGAAGGTTTTCAGGTCTACGTAAAGCAGGCGATTCAACGGTGCCGCGTTTTCAACGCGCGCGAAGTAACGCCGGTGGCTGGCATATGCGTCTAACCCACGTGTCGCTTCGAGCGATTGATCAGAATAGAGTTTCTGCTTAGCTTCGTCGGTAAAATACGTACCGTATCCCAGATATCGATTCTCAAAGTCGAGCGCTGCACTGCGCGCAAACTTCTTGGCATTGCGTAATGGACCAGTAAGTCGTCCGGGCATCCCTCCCGGCAATGTCCTCCCCAAGACCTCCATCAAAGGCCGGCGCAACAAAGTCGGGATCGGATCAAACGCGCCGGCAATCTTCATCGCGAGTTGACGCGGGTATCCGGCAAACACTTCATCCCCGCCCATGCCTGACAACATTACGCGCAGCGTTTCGCGAGCAGCGCGAGAAACCAGATAGCTGGGAATCGCCATGTCTATAGCCGGTTCATCCATATGATAGACCAGCTTAGGGAGCAGCTCAGTCACCGAGGGCTGCAGCATGATTTCATGGTAATCAGTGTCCAGGTGTTTGTTGACGCGCCGTGCCCACTCGACGTCGTCCGGAATAATGTCGTAACGCAGGTCTTCATTTTCAATGCCAACGGTGTAGGTGCTGACACGTCTACCATTGCTGTGGTTCTTCATCATCGCGACGATCGCCGAGGAGTCGATTCCACCCGAGAGAAACGATCCGAGCGGGACATCGGCAACCATCTCCATGCGCACCACGTTATCCAGCGTTTCGAGAACGCGCTCCTGCCACCATGCCTCGCTGTGGCCTTCCTCGATTTCGTCAAAGGAAACGTCCCACCATTCGTTGATATTGATCTCGTCGTTTTTGAGCGTCAGAACATGCCCCGGCGACAGCGTCTTGATTCCTTTGAACAAGGTGTTTGGATCGGGCGCCCAGAGGAAAGTGAGAAACTGATGTAGCGCTTCAGGATCAAGCGCGCGCTGGACCAGGCCGGTTGCCAGAATAGCTTTTACTTCCGAGGCGAAGATTAACGAGCCTGGTTTTCCGCCCTGGTCGGGTAAGTGACTGAAGTAGAGCGGCTTGATGCCGACGTGGTCTCGCGCCAAGGTTAAGGTGCGTTCGAGGTTGTCCCAGATTGCGAAGTGAAACATCCCATTGAGATGAGGCAGACAATCCTTGCCCCACTCTGCAAACGCGTTGAGCAGAACTTCGGTGTCAGTTAGGGTTTTGAAGACGTGGCCTTTGCCCGCGAGTTCGTTGCGAAGTTCGCGATAGTTGTAAATCTCGCCGCCGAAGGTGATCACGTAGCGGCCATCGGCGGACAGCATAGGTTGATGTCCGGCCTTACTGGTATCGATGATGGCCAGTCGCCGATGGCCCAGGCTAACCTTCCGCCCGGAGTCGTCGATGACTTCAGATGTCCAGACGCCTTCGTCATCGCGGCCGCGATGTTCTATCGAAGAAAGCATCGCCGGCACGT
>JBGTCM010000514.1:0-2740 GCA_041748795.1 Pyrinomonadaceae bacterium | reverse complement strand
AGTGAAGACTTCGTTGAGCAATTTGATCGAGCGCTCGGAAACGTGCTGGCGGTGGTTCAGGAAGCAGGTGGGAGTGCCGGCCAGATAGCGCGAATGGTTGTTTACGTAACTAACAAGCGCGAGTATGTCGAACAAACACGCGGCATCGGCGAGCGCTACCGTGCGCGCATGGGGAAACACTTTCCCGCGATGACGCTGGTCGAGGTGAAAGGACTACTCGACCCTGCGGCAAGAGTCGAAATTGAAGCAATCGCAGTTTTGAATTCGTAATCGACCTCAACTCAGATGATTAGCCCAAAAAGTTTTGTTTATGAGCAAGCCGCAAACGGCGTCGCTACGATTACGCTGAATCGTCCTCAACGATTAAACGCGTTAACCTTCGAAGTCTATCGCGAGCTAACCGACACCTTTTCTGCCTTGCGAAATGAAGCAGGCGTACGTGTGGTTATCATTACGGGTGCCGGGCGCGCTTTCTGTTCGGGTGGGGATGTACACGACATCATTGGTGAGCTTTTCAGCCGCGACATGGAAGGGCTGCTGGAGTTTACCCGGATGACATGCGAGTTGGTCCAGAATATTCGTGAACTGCGAAAGCCGGTTATTGCCAGTCTCAACGGCACGACTGCCGGCGCCGGGGCGTGTATTGCGCTGGCGTCAGATATTCGCATTGCAAGTGAAGAGGCAAAGATCGCTTTCCTGTTCGTCAAGGTCGGCCTCTCGGGTGCGGACATGGGCGCGGCGTATTTGCTGCCGCGCGTAGTTGGGCTTGCGAAAGCGACGGAGCTCCTTTACACCGGTGACTTCATTTCAGCTGCCGAGGCTGAACGAATCGGACTGTATAACCGCGTCGTGGCGGCCGAGGATCTGGAAACGACTACACGTGAACTCGCCGAGCGTTTGGCAAGCGGACCTGGCTTCGCTCTCGCCAAGACCAAAGAGATGCTCAATCGTGAGTTGGACATGAATCTCGTCTCGGCCCTTGAGTGTGAGGCGCAGGCGCAGGCGATTTGTATGCAGCACCCGGATTATCGCGAAGCTTATGAGGCGTTCGTTGCAAAACGCAAAGCAACCTTCAAATGATTGTTTTTGAGCTTTGTACTCCGAGCTTGGAACTTTAAGGTTAAGGTGGAGTCGCCGGCGCCACAGGCAGCTACTTTAAGGGTCAGGCACAAAGTACCAAGTCCAAAGAACGAAGTTCATTTTATTTTTATGGATAAATTCATCGAACAACTTCCCTTCCTTGCAGTCGAACATCGTAGCCTGGCCGCGGACCTGGACACTTTCGTTGAACAGGAAATTGATGGCACGAAGGACGAAGACGGCGATGTGGATGCCCGCCTCCGTCAATACGTCGCAAGCCTGGGGCAGGCAGGCGTCCTGGAATTCGTGGTTTCGTCACCTGACAGGAAACCAGACGTTCGCGCCATTTGTTTGATCCGCGAAACACTCTCCTATTCTTCAGCACTCGCGGACCTGGCTTTCGTCATGCAGGGCTTAGGTACCTACGCGATCAGTCAGGCAGCGCCCGAACATGTTCGCGATTTTTGGGTTTCGCGTGCCGCCGAAGGCAAGGCAGTCGCAGCCTTCGCTTTGACCGAACCCGACGCCGGGTCCGACGTATCAGCTATCAAGACTACGGCGCAGCGTGATGGCGACGCTTATGTTATCAACGGCACCAAGCGCTTTATCTCAAACGCAGGTGTAGCGGATTTCTACACAGTTTTCGTCAGAACAGGAACAGAAGCTAACGGCCGCGCTTCGTTGTCGGCTTTTGTAGTGGGCGCCAAGCTTCCCGGCTTCAGCGTTACAGAACGCACGCCGATGATCGCCGCACATCCAATCGGCCAAATTGAATTCAAAGATTGTCGTGTACCCGCGGAAGACATGGTTGGCGCTGAAGGCGACGGCTTCTTGTTGGCTATGCGCACGTTGGATATGTTCCGGCCCACTGTGGGGGCCGCAGCCTGCGGTCTCGCGCGCCGCGCCCTCGATGAAGCAGTCTCCTACGCGAAAACCCGCAAACAATTCGGACGCGTGCTGGCCGAGCATCAACTAGTCCAGGAAAAACTTGCAGACATGATTACTGAGCTGGACGCCGCACGTTTGCTGGTCTACCGTGCGGCATACTTGAGGGACACCGGCACAGCACGAGTTACACGCGAATCAAGCGAAGCCAAACTTTTCGCCACTGAAGCAGCAGGCCGCATCATCGATCAGGCAGTGCAGGTTCACGGCGGGGCGGGACTTGTGCGGGGCAGTGTCGTGGAGCGCTTATATAGAGACGTGCGCGCGCTCAGGATTTACGAAGGAACGTCTGAAATTCAGAAACTGATTATTGCAAGCCAACTGTTGAAAGAGACTTGAAGTGCTATTAATGAAGCCCTTGTCCTCAGACACAACACGCAAAGCTCAAGAGATGCACTTTGAGCTAATGCGCCGCCTTCCCGCGTGGAAACGCCTGGCTCTTGCTTTTGAACTAACCGACGCTACACGCCATTTGGTTCTCGCGGACATCCGCCATCACTTTCCTGACGCGAGCGATGCAGAGGTTCACAGGCGGTTCATCGCCAGAGTCCTTCCCAGGGAGGATGTGATCCGAGTTTACGCTTTTGATCCGCAGGAAGAAGGCTATTAGCCAGGCAGATGGAAAACCCTTTCGCAGTCTTATCCCTGGTTGCGAGCATTCTTGAACAACAAGGTATCACCTACGTGCTGGTAGGCTCTTTGGCCAGTTCTATGC
>JBGTCM010000513.1:0-3083 GCA_041748795.1 Pyrinomonadaceae bacterium | reverse complement strand
CGTGGTCATTAGTTATTCCTGCCGAGGTTAAGATTGCGAAGTGAAATTATAACCTTTAGGCAGGAAAAAACTTAATGAGGCCATCACGAATGTAGCGCAAACGGTTTGCGGGCTATGCGGATAATCAGAATAAATTCTGCCCAACGGTCCGCAAACTAACAGTTTGCGTTACGACGGACGGGCTCAAAGCCTGTGATTACGGTGCGGTGTAAATAACTTCGCGCTTGCGGCGTGTTGCCCCGAAGAGTGCACCCACTCCGGCTCCGATCCCTGTGCCAAAAATCAATCCGACCGGTAGCCAGAGCTCGGCGTTGGGCTCGACTTTGCTCTGGCCGATCGCCGCTCCTCCTCCTGCGCCAACCGCGGCCCCGATCGCGGCCCATTTACCTTTATTTGCTTTGCCAATCGAATGTTCGATCCGGGCAATGTTGTCGCGGGAGATGTTTACTACTTTCTTGTCGCGAGACACCGTCAGGTTGGTTTCAGACGCTTCGATCATCTTTCCTTCGATCGTCTTGCCGTCTTTTTGTTTCACGATCAGTCGATCGTCGGCAGGTACGGCCTGGACCGCAGGCCATCCCCGACCTTGGGCCAACGCCACCCCGCACTGCGCCACAATTACCGCTCCCGCTATTAGCAAACTGAGAATTCTTGATTTCATGATGGCCTCCTGGACCGAAGATTGTTCTTACTAGGTAACTTCGTAGTGGGCAACTACCGTTCCCACAGTTGGAGCATGAAAAACGCAGTTGAAGCTGAGTTGAGGGATCCAAACCTTGCGCGCACCGCCGCAATTTGCCGACAGGTGGTTGGAATCGTCGAAGCCGTTTTCAAAGACAATTCCGGAAACTGGTTCAGCCTCACGCAACCGAGCGAAGGCAACAGCTGACGTTTGCGAAAGACATGCGTCGTTTAGGCCCCTGGTTCAATTCTGAAAGACAGCCTTCTCATTGAGGCAGGCTGTCTTTTATACTTTGATCGTCAATAATGGTGGCCCAGACCTGAAGAACAATGTAAAGCAAACTGTTAGTTTGCTGTCGGTTGAGAACAAGCTTGACTAGCTAATTATGCGACGTCCGCAAACTAACAGCTTGCGTTACGTTCACCGTCATTACCCCTAAATGTCTCGACACCTGAAGTGGACCGATCGAAAGTTTGATTTTACGTTTCCGGTTGAAGTTTATCCCGAGATGATCGAGCGTTTGCGAGGTACTCCGGCGCGTCTTGAAGATCGGGTGCAATCGACCAAGTCGGAATTCCTGACCCGGCGGGATGGTGACCGGTGGTCGATTCAGGAAAACGCGGGACATCTGCTCGACCTTGAAACGTTAGTGTCCGGCAGATTGGACGAATATCTGGCGGGCGCGACCGCGCTGCACGCGGCCGACATGACTAATCGTAAAACCCATGACGCCGGCCATAACGAGACTTCGATCGAATTGATCCTCGCGGACTTCCGTCGTCAGCGAACGGCGCTGACTGACAGGCTCGATTGTCTGCCGCCCGAGACATTTGGAGCAGTTGCCCAGCATCCACGATTAAACGTGCCGATGCGCCTGGTGGACATGATTTTTTTTCAAGCCGAGCACGACGATTATCATCTGGCGCGTATAAGTGAGTTGATTCGACTGTTTGCGACCTAACAGCTGCGGATTAGAGATGAGGGCTCCGTAGGAGCATAATGTTTATAGTCTCGAACGCCATAACTACTCTCTTCGCTCCGTCGGAGCGAAAAGTCCGGTCACGTTGCGTTCCTACGGAGCTCGGGTATAACCCGAACGGAAACCTATAAACATTTGGCTCCTACGGAGCGGAATTGAACCGAACGATCGTTCTGATTGGAGATCAATGAAGAAGAGAATCTTACCCCTCGTCCTTTGCATCGTGTCCGCTGCGGGCCTGGGTCGTGCACAGCAACCACTCGACGCAATGATTGACCGCGAGCTCGCGTCTCTCGTTGCCACTTACAAGACGCTGCATGCTACGCCGGAACTCTCCCACCATGAAGAAAAGACTTCGAGTTTCTTCGCCACCCAACTCCGCTCGCTCGGTTACACAGTTACGGAAAAAGTCGGCAAGTATGAGAACCCTGCCTGGACCAGTTACGGAGTCGTGGCAGTTCTGAAAAACGGCGCGGGCCCAACGGTCCTCCTTCGAACCGATCTTGACGCGTTGCCGGTCGAAGAGCGGACCGGCTTGCCTTACGCGAGTACGGTGAAGACGAAGAATGAGGTGGGCCAGGAAGTGAGTGTCATGCATGCTTGCGGTCACGATATTCACATCACCAGCATGCTGGGTACAGCCAAAGTACTCTCTGAGCTGAAGAGTCAATGGAGTGGAACACTCGTAATAATCGGCCAACCCGCGGAGGAAGTAACACATGGCGCCCGCGCGATGCTACGCGATGGGCTTTACGATAGATTCCCTCGTCCTGACTACGTGATCGGTTTGCATGACAACTCAGAACTCGCGGCTGGAAAAGTCGGTGTGACGCCGGGCTACGCCCTGGCCAGTTCAACCTCTGTGGATATCCAGATTCGGGGCCTGGGCGGCCACGGCGCGAAACCGGAAACCACGAGAGATCCAATCGTCATCGCTGCGCAGGTCGTCCTGGCTCTGCAAACGCTGATCAGCCGCGAAAACTCGCCGCTCGACCCGGCAGTCATTACCGTTGGCTCGATTCACGGAGGTAGCAAACACAACATCATTCCTGATGAGGTAAACCTGCAGTTGACGGTTAGGACATATAAAGAAGAGGTGAGAAAAAGAATTCTGACCTCGATTGAGCGCGTGGCGAGAAACACAGCTTTTGCGGCGGGCGTGCCGGAGAATCTTGCTCCGGTGGTGAAGGTTAGTGATTCGTGGGTTGCGTCCACATATAACAACCCTGAACTAACAGAACGACTTGCGGTAGTTTTTGCGAAGGCGCTGGGCCAGGAGAATGTGGAGAGGACTCCTCCAGCGATGGTCGGCGAGGACTTCGGCTATCTCAGCCTGGATCAGAAGATTCCTGCGGCGCTGTTTTGGCTGGGGGCAGTGGATCCGGCAAAAGTGAAAGCCAACAAGGAAACGGGCGCGCCGCT
>JBGTCM010000512.1:0-13426 GCA_041748795.1 Pyrinomonadaceae bacterium | reverse complement strand
TGATGGCCGGGAAGGCCGGAAATGGTCACGTGATCGGCATAGACATATCGGATGAAATGATTCGTTTGGCCCGCGAAAGTTCAGTCTCGTTTTCAAATGTCGAATTCGACATCGCCAGCGCAGAGAAACTACCGTTCGACGATGGGCAGTTTACCCACGCTTTCTCTATGGAGTCGCTTTACTACTACGCGGACATCCCTGGAGCTTTGAAAGAGATTAGGCGTGTGTTGGACCGGGGTGGGCTTTTCATTACGGTGGTGGACCTCTACGAAGAGAACAGGCCATCGCACCAATGGATTGATCAATTGAAAGTACCCGTCCAACTGTTGAGCGTGGGGGCGTATCGCGATCTCTTTGCAGAAGCCGGCTTTGTCAACGTCGAGGATCGCCGTATTTATGATCCCAGACCCGTACCGGATGATTACACATCTGGTTCTTTCAAAACTCGCGAAGACTATCTCGAATACCGCGAGGCGGGTTCGCTTTTGATTAGCGGTGAGGTCTAATGTCGAGCGAAGCAGAGCGCATTGTGACGATTTTCGGCGGCGCCAAATGTTGCGAGCCTGATCCGGAGTATGCGCAGGCTAGACGGGTGGGAGAACTCCTCGCCGATGCGGGTTACACAATCTGCACTGGCGGCTATCTGGGCGTCATGGAAGGCGCAAGCCGGGGTGCACACGAACGGGGCGGCCGCGTCCTGGGCATTACGATGAACCAGTTCAAAGCTGAACCAAATCGCTTTCTCACAGACAAAGTAGCCACACCACATTTTTACGAACGGCTTCAACGTTTGATCACGCGCTCGGTTGGCTTCATTGCGATACGCGGCGGAATGGGCACAGTCACTGAGCTTTCTCTCGTCTGGAACAAGATTCAGACTGGTGTGATTGGTCCTCGGCCGATTGTTTTGCTCGGAGACTGCTGGCCACCGATCGTTAAAGCCTGGCAAGAACACCTGGCGGTAAGTGAAACGGACGTCGCGGCGCTCGACTTTGCCGGGACGCCGGAACAAGCTGTTGCTATCATTAATCAAAAATCTCAGGGAGTAATTTTATGAATTGTCCAAAATGCGGTGCCCCGTTACCTCCGGGAGCGGGCTTTTGCGGAGGCTGCGGTAACAGACTGGAAGCGCAACCTTCGCCTGCGGCTAGTGCGCAGCCATCCGGTTTCCCTCAAGGACACGGAATTCATATCGACGAAGACTCACGTGGCCAGGGCGTAGGTTATCGATATGAAGTGTTGCACCAACCTTCGTTTTCTCTGGCTGTAATCCAGCTGCAAGCTGAGCAATCCATTCAGGCGGAAGCGGGCGCCATGGTCTCGATGTCGGCAAACATCGAACTTCAGTCGCAAATGAAGGGCGGACTCTTCGGCGCGATTAAGCGGGCTGCCGGAGGCGAGTCAGCCTTTGTGTCTACTTTCACTGCGCGCGGTGGACCGGGTGAAGTGACATTTGCACCGGGCGCTCCGGGGGATATCGCCGCCATTGAACTCAGCAATCAGTCGTTTTTCGTCCAATCAAGTTCTTATCTGGCCGGCGATGCGAGTCTGACTGTGGACACGAAGTGGGGCGGCGCCAAATCGTTCTTCGGTGGCGAAGGGATGTTCGTGATGCTGGTGCAGGGACGCGGGCTTCTGCTGGTCTCATCCTTCGGTGCTATTCATCGAAAGACACTTCAGCCGGGCGAACGCTACGTGGTTGACACGGGACATCTGGTCGCCTGGGAAGGAACGACTCAATACACCTTGCGGAAAGCGGCCGCCGGCTTCTTCCGCAGCATGATGAGCGGAGAGGGAATCGTTGCCGAGTTCAGCGGCCCGGGCGAACTTCTAATTCAAACCCGTAACCTCGCGGCCCTCGCTGGACTGTTGAGGCCATTCTTCCCGTCACAGGGTAGCGGCGGCGGCTTTAGCATTGGCACCTGAGAACGCCTCGATTTATGGACACTGCAGTTGAAGAGAATCAGTTAAAGGAAAACTTGCAGGACTCCGATCCGAGAAAATCGGTTGGAGTTGTGGGTGTGCCTCTTGCCTACGGCGCCAGCACGGCCGGCGTCGATATGGGACCTGCCGCGCTGCGCGTTGCCCGTCTGCTTGAGCGCGTTGCTGAGCTGGGTTATGAAGTCAGGGACTTAGGTGACTTGAGGCTTGAGCGTTCACGGACCATAGCGGCCCAGGGAGACAAGCTGAAGTATCTCAGCCAGATTAAGGCTGCCTGCGAAGAGCTGGCAAAGAACGTGGAGGAAATTCTGGCGGCAGGGGATTTGCCGGTGAGCCTGGGAGGGGATCACTCCATCGCCATGGGTTCGTTTTCGGGTTTCGCTGCTCACTGCCGAAAACGGAACGAAACGCCGGGCCTCATTTGGTTTGACGCTCATGCGGACATGAACACGCCGGAAACTACGCCCTCCGGAAATATTCACGGGATGCCACTGGCTGTGATCCTGGGTTATGGCACCCCGGAGCTCGTCAACATCGCTGGTTTTGCTCCGAAGGTGGCCCCGGAATTCCTGGTGCATGTCGGCGCCCGTGACATCGATCGTGGCGAGCGTGAACTTATCGAGCGACTGGGGATCCGTTTCTTCACTATGCGCGAGATTGATGAGCGCGGAATGAGCGCATGTATGGATGATGCGATTGCAATTGCGTCGCGCGCCAGCGGTGGATATGCAGTAACATTCGATGTTGATGCGCTTGACCCGGGCGACGCGCCAGGTTCAGGTACGCTCGTCCGCGGCGGTCTCACTTATAGAGAAGCGCACCTGGCGATGGAAAAGATCGCGGAAGCAGGCGGCTTGCGATCATTGGAAGTTGTCGAGATCAATACGGCGTTAGACGTCAACAACAAGACCGCCGAGCTGGGCGTAGAGTTAATATTGTCGGCATTGGGTAAGACGATTCTTTAATATTTGGAGTGCAGTTGGAGTGCGGCGGCTGGACGCCGCTTTTTGATTTCCGTGGGCTACAGAATGCCGACGAAAAGCGGCGTCAAGCCGCCGCACTCCAAATAGTAGTTTGCAGGGGGAGTAAATCATTTGGCGAAGAAGCTCCGCGTCGGAGTGATTTTTGGCGGGCAATCCGGCGAACATGAAGTCTCCATTCGTTCCGCAGCATCAGTAATCCAGGCAATCGATCGTAAGAAATACGACGTTCTTCCGATAGCTATTTCCAGAGAAGGGAAGTGGCTGTCACCGCCGGAGGCCGTCAATCTTTTGCCGGCTTCAGCGCAATCTCTCCTTTCTCAGGAAACCGTTTCAAAGCCACAGGGTGACGTAGCTATTCTCGGCGACCCTTCGCGTCAGGGTTTGATCTCTTTCGATCGAAAGGGAAATTCTCTGACGCCGGAACGAATCGACGTAGTCTTTCCCGTGCTTCATGGTCCATTCGGTGAAGACGGCACGCTGCAGGGTCTGCTGGAGATGGCCAACGTTCCTTACGTTGGCTGTGGCGTACTTGCATCCGCGTGCGGCATGGACAAGGTAGCGATGAAGTTGTTGTTTCTTCAGGCCGGCCTACCGATGTGCCGTTACCTCTGGTTCCTGCGATCTCACTGGCAAAGCAATCGCCCGAAAGTGCTTACAAAGATCGCTCGTGAAATCGGGTTTCCGTGTTTCGTAAAGCCTGCGAATCTGGGTTCTTCGGTTGGCATTTCTAAAGCGGTCGACAACGCTTCACTAAAAAAAGCAGTGGATCTCGCGGCCCAATACGATCGAAAGATAATTGTCGAAGAAGCTGTCGATGCCAGAGAGATCGAATGCGCTGTGTTGGGGAATAACGAGCCGCAGGCGAGTTTGCCGGGCGAGTATGTGATACACGACAACTCCGCGGGCTTCCTCGACTATACAGAAAAGTACAATGCGACTGGCCACGTAGACTTTGTGGTACCGGCGCCACTCTCGAAGGCGTTGACGGCCAGAATTCAACGCATGGCCCTACTCGCTTTCCAGTCCGTAGATGGAGCAGGGCTCGCGCGTGTTGATTTCTTTCTTAAGCGTGATACGAAGGAACTGCTGATTAACGAGTTGAATACAATGCCCGGACTGACTGAGGTTTCCGGTTATCCAAAGATGTGGGAAGCGTCAGGACTTAGTTACACGCGAATGTTGGACACGTTGATTCAACTTGCGTTTGAGAGGCACCAGGAAAAAGCGCTGACGAGAGCGACGAGGTAGGAGAGAGAGTCTGTTTTAAATAGGACAAACATTCCTGTCTGTCGAAGGTCGGCAGAGAGACTGCTGCGGCCAACCAGACTTTTTGAGCTATGACAGACAGGAATGTCTGTCCTACCTGGGCGCGCGGTATTGTTTGCGTGTTCTCACAATTAAATCCGGCCGAGATAGTTTCACTTCCAGCTTCCGCCATTTTCCGTCGCGTGTTCGGTTTAGCGGGCGATAGGCAATAGTGTATTGGTGGCCCAACTCGTCTGCGATGTTGGCGAAGGCGTCGCGCAACATTGGACCACCGGGCGCGGCAACAAATCTTCCACCACTCTTCTCCGCAAAGCTCTTGAGTACGCCTGCGTTGTGCGCGGCGCTAAGTCTTCCGCCTTCAGTGGAGGACATATCTACTGTGTAGATCGTTGCGCCAATTGCCAGCGCGCTTTCAACTGCTTTGTCAGAAGAGGACCGGCTGTAGGTATCCATCCCGTCAGACAACACTACGATCGCTTTACGCTTCTCGGGCCGCTCCGCTAAAGCCCTGGCTGCATCCACGATCGCATCATGCAAGGTGGTCATCCCTTTTGCACGAATCCCGAAGGCCATGGGCGCAAGATCGCGGCTCCCGGAAAACTCCTGCACCTGTTCAACCTTCGAATCAAACTTAAATACGGCGGCAACATCTTCCTCACGCAGCCTGTCAAGGAAGCGAATGGCTGCCGACCGCGCGAGGGACATGCGGCTTTCCATGCTGCCTGAAGTATCCAGTAGAACCACCGAAGCGAATGGAGATTCGTGAAGGCTAAAATTCGCAATTAACCGTGCCGGAATCTCCTTGCCATCTTCGAAGATTTTGAAATCGGCGAGCTTTAGGCCGGGAACGTATTGACCCGTCTGATCGGTGACTGTGATATTGAGTACGACCAGGTCAGTGTTGACACGGACTACCTCGTCGTCATCCTGAGCGTGCAAGATTGACGAGCGATCAAAGCCGATGGAGAAGAGAACTATTAAGAGCGGGAGAATAACGGCCGGGCGGGAAACAAGCATTGGACCTCTCTAGTCGCACCTTGATTTCTGCTTCGGGGAATTACGTCTTCGTCATCTTCTTAACGATTCGGATCAGTTCAAGTAAAACATTAGCCTCATCAATTACCGCAGCTGAAACAACCCGTTTGGGTGTTTTCTCGACTTTTTCCTTCAACGATTCAGTGAGCTCAGCGAGTTGTGTCATCGCGTCAGCCAAATCGGTCGGAGGTTTTTCAATCAGTTCTTCTTCTGTGGATCCACCAAAAGCATCTCGAATGTTCTTGGTGAGTTTTTCAGCCTTCTCGAGCTTCTTGAAGTCTTGGCGGTCGAAATGCTTCTTCTCCTTAAAGGCGTCGGCGAGCGACGCGCCCAGGATAGCGAGATCGCGAGCGCGGATTAGGTTATCTTTGTGCGCCTTGTCGGCAAAGTGAATCGCCCGCTTGGCACGCATCTCTTCTTCCAGTGTGGCGAACGGGCGGCCCTCGCGCCGTTGTTCGCCTGCTGTAAGAGGCGGGGGCGGGGGATTGGGTGATTGGTTCTCCTGGCCAGCGGCCATCGAATATGAAAGGGACAGGGCGGCAATAAGAAGTAGCACGCTGGTAAATCTGGTTATAGCTATTCTGCTCATTGCTTCAGTATTTGAATCCTGCCAGAGCCGGGAGATGTCCAGCAGCACAACCTTAGAATTTTTGGACGGGCGAAAACCCCTGCGGGTTGCACTGTTTGATAGAAGTCTCGCGGAATTCAATTCAAGCGATCTGTTACGGCCGGTCGAAAACACTAACGCTGCCCATCAACTAGTCTTATCTTGAATCGTTCGTGGTTAGGTCCGAGCTAAAGCTTCACCTGAATTATCGTCGTGCCGACCTCTCAACGAAAACTTGAGCGTGTGCGTTGCGGATCTCTGTTCAAGGCTGGACTGGTTCACGCGATACTTTAGGGCACGCGAGCCGGAGTATCGGGGGTGTTCAGGAACTCGCCGCCCTTTTCTTTTGGTTTGCCCACCACTACGGTTTTTGATTCCAATCTCTCAAGAGGACGCTTTTGACCTTGAGCCGTCGTGAAAGCCACGGCCGTGTCTGCGCCGATTCTTAAAGCAGTGACGCGGGCGGAGCTGTAGTCCTGGGCTTTTATCTGGAGTGAGTAACGGCTCTCCTGTTGAGGGTCGAGCTGCGTTGTTTCGAGAGCTACCAGCTTAACGTCTGCGCCGCCGTCCTTACGCCGCTTTAGCTCTACTTCTACTGATAAGGGTCCTAAAGACTCACTTGAAGTGTTCTTGACCGTCCCACCGATGGTTGTTGTTCCGCCTTTTAACAAGGCTTCGTCAACAACGATTAAGGCCTTGGGTGACGGCCGTAGCTCAGGCGAAGGTTGCGCAGCCGCCAGCAATGAGGCGGTGTTCTCTGCATGACGTCCTCGAACATAGGCGTAACCGACCAGAAGCAGGACGCCGATTACAACAGCTGATATGGCTGCGATAAGTTTGAGAGTGGTTGAACTCCTCGGCTTTGCGAAGAGCTCTTCTTGAAGGGAATCACTCATGATCTAAAACGAGGTATTCAGGTATTACTTTAAGGGGAGATCCTGGATTCTATTCAACCCTGCCGGCGGGAGGTGCTCCGGTAACGGTTGTGATTAACGCTGAGAGAAACTCCTCTTCCGCCATACCTGCGCTTGGCAGAGTCACCCACTCCGCTCCCGTCGCACCATCCGTCCGACCTTCAACCTTAGCGTTCACGGAAACGTTGGCCGCGTTGCCGTCAATTGGCTGCACTTCGACTGTAAGAGTATACCGGCCTCTGGTCCATCCACGTCCAGGGGAACTCGTGAGATCGGCGTACCTGTTCAGCTCGGTTTGAGTGACGACCGCGCCCTTGATAAATGTGTAGGGTTGGCTGACGATAATTCCCTCGTCAGGCTTTGAAGCTGCTTCGTCCATGATCAACTTACGGTCACGCATGACGTCAGCGATTGACTTAAGTATCACATCACGTCGCGCGGCCAACCTGTAAGGATTGGCCACAGGTGGAACCTTAGGCGTTCGGCCGGAGCCAAAGTCGATACCACGACCTGAACTGTTGTCAGTTTTCGGAGTGCCGGCATCTCTGACGCGCTCACCAGTTTTGTCTACGCCTTTGCCCTGTGACCAGGTGGAAGCGGCACTGAACATGAGCACGAGGAATAAACCTGTAAGCCTTTTCATACGAAACACCCTTTGAAAAAGTCGCGATCAAGAAAATGCGGACGTCAAAAGCGAGAATAGATTAAGCACTCACCAATTACAAGGACTTGGATGCTCGCCAATTGGCAAGGCCGCAAAAATTTCATCGCGACTATTGCGCCGGTGATTTTGCGGCCTCAGCGTCTCTTTTGACTTCCCACTCGCGCAAAGCGCGCACACCCTGCCCAAACCCACTCTCATTGCTGTAAAAGTTATGTGCGCCGTCATTCCGCGAGGGCTCGCGGACGTAATAGAGATATTCTGTTTGCGCCGGATTGAGTGCAGCCTCAAGACAGCTCTTGCCCGGTGACGCGATCGGTCCGGGGGGCAGACCCGAATAAATGCGAGTGTTATAGGGCGAGCGCCGATCGACGTCGCTTTTATAAACCTTGCCATCGTTGCGCCATTTTCCCGCCAGCTTCGACGCGTAAACGATGCTTGAGTCGACCCCAAGGGCCATGTCCTTTTTCAAGCGGTTGTAAATGACTGAAGCGACGATAGGTCGCTCCTCGCTCAGCTTAGCCTCCGTTTCGACGAGCGACGCCACGGTGACGATCTGCCGCGGTGTCATATCCAACTTCAGCGCCTGAGATGACCATTCCGGTTTCCATTCCTTCCGAAAGCGCTTCACCATGATTTCGATGAGCTCAGTCGCTTTCGTTTCCGGAGGAAACTCGTAGGTGTCGGGAAAGAGGTAGCCTTCGAGATTTGTTGCAGCCGGATCCAAGTCGCTTATCAAGCTCACGTTATCCATTAAGGGCAGTGCAGCGTTCGGTCCCTCGAGTTGAAATTGCGGGATCTTCGACATCGCATTGGAGATGTCCCAACGGGTCCAGCCCTCAACAATGGTGATGCGGTGCAGGCGCCGTTGGCCCTCCTGCAATTTCGCTAAGACCCTAAGAGGCGAAATGGGTGAGGGGAAGTCGTATTCTCCTGCCCGTAACTGAGCGCCCCCACTTACCTTAAGGTAAAACGTTAAGGGCCATTTATGGGTAATAATCCCCTCGGCGGCCAGCTTATTTACAATTGCCGTGGGTGAGGAGCCGCGCGGTATCTCAACAAATGACCCTTCTTTGGCATGGCGCACAGGGGTGTGCAATTGACGGTATGTCCAATAGGCGGTGCCGCCGGCGACCAACAGAGCGAGCACAACGATAGCAATAATGACGCGTTTCATCTTTGGATCGGGACTAGTTAAGGAAGTTGTTTAAGAAGGTCGCAGCAGAACTCGCTTCTGGTCCCCCTGCAGAAAGTCTCTAAGAATAATCGCGGCTGACTCACTGTCTACCATTTCGCCGATTTCGCTCGGCTTGTGCCCGGCATCACGCAGGTTTTCCTCGGCAGCAACCGAACTCAGCCTTTCATCCTGGAGGTAGACCCGCAGTCGCAGTGAGCGAGCGAATTTGTCGGCTGTTCGTGCGGCTGCGATTGCCGCATCTCCGCTCGAACCATTTAGCCGCAGCGGTAAACCAATTACCACTGTTTTAGCGTCAAAGCGTTGGATTAGATGGACGACATCTTTCAGGAGTTGTTTCCAGTTGGAGCGCGGAAGGGCCGGGAGCCTGGTAATCGAAATTGCCAACGAGTCGGAAACGGCAACACCGACACGTTTTTGACCCAGATCCAGAGCAACCACAGGAGCCTGGATGCCGTCTTCTTCCGAAGCACTTTCCATAATGTGAGCTTAGCGTAATTGGCCAGAGCGGCGCAGTCAATCGGACGAGTAAGATCGAGAAAAGTCTGAGCAAATGCCTAATAAAGTAAGGTTGCGCCCCAAACTAACCGTCTGTATGATACGACTTGCCGGCCACCAGGGCTTGTTCGTTTAGAACTTAGCCGAAAATTTTGACTGCATTAACACGAGGTACCTAATGTCTTTTCGCACCAAGTTTGCACTGATCCTACTCTCCGCCACGCTGGCAATTTACACGGTTGTCGGCGGCTGGATTTCTACTCGAGCGCAGCAACCGGCGAACGATCCAAACGCACAATTAAAGATTTTTGAGAGCGTGCTTCAGCACATCCAAAACGATTACGTGGACGAACCGAACATGGACAAGGTCCGCGCTGGAGCTCTTCGAGGCCTGGCATATGGGCTCGATCCGTATTCGACTTACCTGACACCGGATCAGGTGCGGCAGTTTAACGACGAGGCGCGCAGCAGTCAGGCCGGGATCGGCGCCGAGCTTTCACAAGTAGCTTCATATTTGTATGTGATTGCTCCGATGAAGGGTTCTCCGGCTGACCAGGCGGGTGTTAGAGCTGGAGACATCATTGAGTATATCGATGGAAAAGCGACGCGCGACATTTCACTGTATGACGCGAAGCAGTTGTTGAATGGCGCGCCGGGCTCTGAAGTCAAACTTCGAATTCTTCGGGCGAACGTTCGCCCCCTTACGTTGGCGGTGAAGAGAGGCTCATTCAGATCTCCGGCTGCGGAAGCAAGAATGGAAGCCGGCCGTGTAGGCGTCGTGCGTGTTAATAGCTTTGCGCCAGGTGAGGCCGCGGATGTTCGTGCCCGCGTGCAGGAGTTGAACAAGCAAGGTGCGCAGAAGATGATCATCGATATGCGAGGCACCGCCGGCGGCTCGCTGGATGAAGCAGTGGCGGTCGCTAATCTTTTCATCAAGGACGGAATGCTGGCACAAACTTCCGGACGAGAAGGAAAGACGTTGAAGACGTTCGCGGCTGACTCGAAAGCCGCAATTTTTTCCGGTCCCGTGATCGCATTGATTGACTCGGGAACTGCGGGCGCTGCCGAAGTTGTCGCGTCTGCTTTGTTGGAGCGCAACCGTGGACAGGTGGTTGGCGAAAAGAGCTTCGGAGCAGGTGCTGAGCAACAGCTCTTCACCTTGCGAGGCGGCGACGGCTTGTTGTTGACTACGGTCAAATGGGCATCGGCCAGCGGCAAGCCTTTTCTTGGCGAAGAACGAAGTCGCTCAGGCGTGACTCCGTCCGTTGAAGTGAAGCGCCCTGATCTAGCAGAAGCGATCGATCCAGAAGACCTTACGGGAAATGACGACGACCCTGCGAACCGTACTAACGTCACTCCAAATGTCGGACCGGATCCTGGTTCTGCCAAGCCTCCGGCCGAAGATTTACAGATGAAAAAGGCTTTGGAGCTTCTGAAAGAAAACAAGACGGTACCGATGGCCAAAGCTGCCTAAGAAGCTTACTCATCTATGACGTGACAGACAGTAACGTTTGTCTCGAAAGGCCAGGAATTCTTCCTGGCCTTTTTCATAGCCACTCTCATAACTCGAAATTCGTAAACGCGTTGGATATCGAATAGCTCGCAACTCCATATCGGGTAGTGCTTGCTTTATCGAATGTTGGCGTTCAATTGCGAACCTCTTGCGATTCTCAAAACGCACAGTTTTACGTGATTAGTAGCTGGTTGACTTTGGTGTTGTAGCCTCCTCAACTACACCGGAACAGTGATTGCTGAAACCATCTGTGGCAAACGCCGCGAACAAGATTAAGTAAGGAGATTCAGCGATGATTATGACGAACAAATTACTGCCGGTAGCCCTGGTTGCTGCGCTAATCGGCGGATCTGTCGGTGCGTTTGTAATGCACTCGAGGAGCAACGCTCCCGTAAGCCAAACAACTGCGCAGGAGACGGCAAGACCTACGGACGCGCAATACGCGCAGTATCAACCAACACTCGCGAGCCGTGACAATCTCGCCAGCCGTGATAGTGTCGCCGGCCGTGATAGTTACGTGCCGGCTGAGTTCACTACCGTTACCGAGCAGACTGCATACAAGAGCGGCTTTGCTGACGGCGTGCAAGCCTGTCAGGGTGGCGTGGCCGGCTATCAGTCTGGCTCCGCCGTTGCACCGACGCAGTCGCGTGTAGTCTACCGGAACACCGGACGCAGCTCCGCACGCAGCACTGCACGCAACTCTTCGGGAACACGAAGGGTTTATTACGATTATCAGCAGACCCAGCCGCGCAAGCGTAGCTTCTGGCAGAAACACCGCGACAAGTTAACGGTGGCGATGGGCGCCGGTGGCGGTGCTGTCGTGGGCGGCCTCATCGGCGGCAAGAAAGGTGCGGCAATTGGCGCACTGGCCGGCGGCGGTGGTTCGGCTCTCTACACTTATAAGCTGCGTAATCGAAATCGTCGCTACTAAGTAATCCGAAAGGAGAGTGCAGAGCATGAAGGCGAAGCTCTTCATTGCCTCGGGCGCTCTGGCAGCAGTCGTGTGGGCAGCTCCTATCGTGGGAGCTGCCCATTACATTGCCCGGCCGGTGGCGAACGAGGGCCGCACGCTTGCACAGCAGCCATTAGCGGCGCGCTTCCGTGTTGAGAACGATCGTGGCTTACTGCTGCGGATTTGGCTCAACGGTAGCGGTCCATACGTTTTCGCCCTGGACACAGGTGCGGGTATGAATGTGATTGCGCAAAGAGTGGTCACGGAAATCAAATTGCCAACTAAAGCAGCGCCTTCAACTTACGTGGGTGGGTTGACGTCATCTCGAATAGTCTCGAACCGCGAAGCAATTATTAATCAAATGGCTGTCGGTGAACGCGGCAACGCTTTACCATCAAGTCAAACAGCTTTGATCGTCTCCAATCTACCGCCAGACATTGATGGAATTATCGATCCCACCCAGGCTTATGCGCCGTTGGGTTACTCGATCGACTTGCCGAACGAACAGATTGAAGCGTTGGGCGCAGAGGGAGTGCGTACCCGGCCACAAGGATCCGAAGGCGCGTTAGTGGCATGGATCCGCAAAACGGATGACGCCCGACCGTTCGTGCGACTAGGTGATGGGCGACTGGCACTGCTCGATACTGGCTCGAGCTTTGGTTTAGCTGTAAATGAGCGTAATGCGGTGATAGTCGGTAACAATCGCGAGAACCGAAACGTCGCTGGCCGAGACATCGCCGGAGGCATCATCCGTTCTAGACGTGTTTCGCCTACCACGATCAGCATCTGGGAACTCGTCCTGCGACGAATACCTACCGACATTCTTTTAGGAGTTCATGAAGATGCGCCATTGATTTTGGGGCGCGATGCTCTTTACCCCTTTAAGATCAGTTTTGACCCTCGCAGGCGTTTGATCGCGTTTGTTGCGTCGCCGCAGAATAGTGACGCTCCGGGGGAGTAGCCCGACCGTTAGGGAGGGGCGTGATATCGGACGTAGCCAACGCCCTCCCTTACGGTCGGGCTACTGCCCCGGAACCTAAGGTGTCGGTTGAACTCTAAACTGCGTCGGTGTTGGGCGGCAATATGTTCATTCAAATTACAAAGCTTATCCTGGTTGCAGTCCTGGTCTTATCAACTTTCCCAATCGCCCAGGCACAAGGCACTGCGTCCCCGCAGTCGCAGCGCAAGCGAATCGTCGGTTCATCGTCCCCATCGCCCGCACAAGATCAGAAGCCGAGCAATAATCAGTCTGAACCCGAACCGGACGTAGTTCGGGTAGACACTAATCTGGTAAACACGCTGTTCACTGCGGTGGACAAAGACCGCCACTTCATTACGTCGCTGCGAGCTGAAGACATTCGCATTTTTGAAAACGATGTGCCCCAGCCGGTAAGTATTTTCGAGCGCGAAACAGATCGACCACTCTCTTTGGCGATCCTTATTGACACCAGCGAATCGCAGGTAGGGGTCCTGGCCGACGAGAAGCGCGCCGCACGGGCGTTTGTCGATCAGGTGATTCGACCGAACGTGGACCAGGCGGCAATAATTTCGTTCACCGGTGAGCCCAGGGTCGAGCAAGGTCTTACTAACGACTTAGGGAAACTTCACCAGGCGATTGGACGGGTCACCAGAGGGTTGTCGGCCCAGAACCAGTATCGACAGGCAAATGATCTTGAACCTTTGTCAAAGGAAGAAGACTCGACTGGTTACACAGGCATCTGGGACGCGATGTGGGAGACCATTCACGAGCACGTTTCCAATGCGCCTGAAAATACGAGGCGCGCGGTTATCCTTTTGTCAGATGGTGACGATACGAGCAGTACGATCAAACGACAGAACGTCATCGACCTGGCGGTGAAGA
>JBGTCM010000511.1:0-1950 GCA_041748795.1 Pyrinomonadaceae bacterium | reverse complement strand
CGCCTCTGGCTCCGAGACTCACAACTCCAGACTCGCGACTCTAATGCTACAATGCCCACCAGCATGCATCTCTTCCTGACAGCGGTTCAAGCTGATTTCACCCTGCTTCCTCCAACTTTCTTTTACGTCGCCGTCGGATTGCTCGGTCTCGTCGTCGGCAGCTTTCTCAACGTAGTCATTCATCGGCTGCCACGGGAAGAGTCAATCGTTTTACCCAGTTCACATTGCGGTTCGTGCGGGGCGGGGATTGCCTTTTACGACAACCTGCCGGTAATCAGTTACTTCGCTCTCCGCGGGCGTTGCCGTTCGTGTAAGGCCGTTATATCGGCGCGTTATCCGGCGGTGGAAGTGTTAACCGCGCTTTTGTGGGTCGCTGTATTTTGGCGAGATGGCTTGAGTTGGGCGTTGCCTTTCGACCTGGTCTTCGTTACGGCCGTGGTCGCCCTGATCTTTATCGATGCGGAGCACATGATTTTGCCGAATGCGATCACCTATCCGGGAATCGTGTTCGCTCTCGTTGCTCGCCTGGCAATTCCCTTCCTTACCGGCCAACCGCATTTCGATGATCTCCCCATGTTGATGAACGGTATGCTCGAGGGAATGCCACTGTTGGCAGCTTCATTGATCGGTGCCGTCGTCGGAGCGCTGGTCGGCGGCGGCTCCCTATGGTTAATGGGCTGGGCGTGGGAGAAGCTGCGCGGCATTGAAGCTATGGGCCTGGGCGATGTGAAGATGATGTTTATGGTGGGCGCATACCTTGGATGGCGACTCACCATTTTGAATCTATTTCTCGGTGTGTTGTCGGGCTCCCTGATCGGAATCGCGTTGATGATGCGGCAGGGCAAAAAAAACATGCAGATGCTTTTGCCGTTTGGCGTGTTTCTGGGTATCGGCGCCATCGCCGCGCTGTTGATCGGTGCGTATATCGTTGAGTGGTATGCAGGACAATTCAGGTAAATACAATCCAAAGTCCAATGGTCCAATGTCCAATGTCCAATGTCCAATGTCCAAGGTCAGGGGCGCGTAGTTCAGAGTTCAAGCTTTAGCTTGTGTCGCGGCGAAAGACGCAAGCTACTGCTTGAACTCTGAACTACGCGTCAAGGTCGACCGACTTTTGTCTTTTGACTTTGAACTTTTTGTCTTTTGACTTTTGACTTTGGACTTTGGACACGTCCTTATGACACGCAACCGCTACCAATTCGGTCTGACAATCCTGACCGCGTTCTTCGTGCTCGCAACCCTGTTCGCGATCCTTCTCTACGTTGTAACGCCGGCCACTCCAGTCACACGCGGTCCACTGTTTCTCACGGTCTTTGTCGCAGTCCTGCTTGGCAGTCTTGTATGCATAATACTTTTCCTGCGCTGGTTGTTGCGACCCTATCGCCAATTGGTTGGTGAGGCCGAGCGGGCTTCGCCTCAGTCTCCGTCACTGAAGTCCAAAGACGAAGCAGAATTTGTACTGGAGACATTTCAATCAGTCGTTGCTCAACTTCAGGAACAGAGGACGGCCCTTGAACAGTTAAGCGCGCAAGCCAGCAAACGTGCCGACTCAGCGGAGAAATTCAGCGAGCGCATCGTTGCCAGCGTTCCATCGGGTCTGGTCGCCTTTGATGGAGACGGACGCTCGATGGTTATCAACGCTCCCGGCCGCGCGCTGCTTGATATTAACGGCGACACGCTTGGCCAACCGGTCGCGACGGTTCTTCATAACCTTCCGCAACTGGCTGAGATGGTCCAGGACTGCCTGGAGAGCGGCCAGATATACCGGCGCGAAGAAATTGAGGCGTTAACCCGGGAGATGTTACCCCGCCGCATAGGGGCCACCGTCGCACCTATTGATCTACTTCCGGGCCAGGGCGGACGCGGCGCCCTTTGTCTTCTTACCGACATCACCGAAGTAACGCAACTACGCGAACAGGTCGCACTGAAGAAGAACCTCGAAAGCCTCGG
>JBGTCM010000510.1:0-6663 GCA_041748795.1 Pyrinomonadaceae bacterium | reverse complement strand
TGAACGAAGCGGCGCCGGACCGCCGCGGGCCAAAGCGGCGCCTGGCCGCCGCACTCCAAAAAGGCGCCTTTTACGGCACTAGCACCAATTTCCCAAACTGGGCACGATCTTCAATCAGCTCGTGCGCACGGCGCGCCTCAGCTAACGGCAAGACCCGGTCTACTACCGCGCGAATCTTTCCGCTCTCTACAAACTTCATCGCCTGCAGCAGTTCAGATTTAGATCCCATAAACGATCCAAGTATCGTGATGTGCCGGTAGAAAACCTGGCGCAGATCGGTTTGCGCCGCGTGGCCGCTGGTTGCGCCGCAAGTAACGAGACGCCCGTTTTGTTTCAAAGACGCAATTGAACCGGGCCACGTGGCGGCTCCTGTATGTTCGAAAACAACATCTACGCCTCTCCGGTTGGTTAGACGCTTAACTTCTTTGGGCCAATCCTCTTTGCTGTAGTTCACAACTTCATCGGCGCCCAGTTCTTTGGCCTTGGCCAGCTTCTGATCTGAACTGGCCGTGGCAATAACGCGCGCTCCAAGAAGTTTGGCAATCTGGATTCCGATCGAGCCGACACCGCTACCGGCTGCGTGTATCAAAACATCTTCGCCCGGCTGAACAGCGGCGCGCGTGACGAGCATATGCCAGGAGGTCACGGTCACAAGCGGCAGAGCGGCAGCTTCTTCCCAACTCAGATTCTTCGGTTTTGGAATCACGTTGACCCCGGGAGCGGCTACGAGTTCGGCATACCCACCGGGGCGACGATAGCCGAGAATGTCGTAGTCGCGGCAGAGATTGTCGCGCCCAGCGAGACACTCACCGCAGTGGCCACAGGAAACGCCAGGATGCAGCATCACTTCGTCGCCGATGCGTACCCAACTAACCAGTTCACCAACGTCGCGCACCACACCGGCAATATCATTTCCAAGAATGTGCGGGAGAGGAATATCGATTCCGGGTAAGCCGCCACGCGCCCAGATGTCGAGGTGATTCAACGCGCAAGCCTTCACTTCGACCAGCACTTCGTTGGACTTAATCCCTGGCACAGGCGCGTCGGTGTATTCCAGCACCTCTGGCCCGCCGTGTTGGTTTAAGACGACTGCTTTCATAAGTAAGACAGACACTCCTGTCTGTCGAGCGTTATTAAGGGGCCCTTATAGTCCAACAGAACTCTTGCGAAACTTCGACAGACAGGAATGTCTGTCCTACTTATTCGGCTTGCTGTCGCGCGTGATACGAAGATCTTGTGAGGGGGCTTGATTCGACATGCTTGAATCCCATGTCCATCCCAATCTCGCGCCAGCGTGAAAACTCTTCCGGAGTCACATAACGCTCAACCGGTAAGCGGCGCGCGTGAGGCTGGAGATACTGTCCAATCGTCATGATGTTGCACGAGGCGTCGCGCAGGTCCTTCATCAGTTCGACGACTTCATCGAAGGTTTCGCCAAGCCCCACCATGATGCCGCTCTTCGTAAGCATTCCGCGCTTTTCCTGATCGCGTCGCACACCCGCACGCGCGAGCAGAGTCAGCGACTGTTGATAAACCGCGTCAGGACGGACGCGCCGGTAAAGACGCGCAATCGTTTCCGTATTGTGATTGAGCACGTCGGGCTGAGCATCGAGCACTGTGTTCAACGCCGCCTCATCGCCATTGAAGTCTGGAATCAAAACTTCGATCTTACACTCGGGATTGAGGAAACGTACTTCGCGTACCGTCTCGGCCCAATGTGCGGCGCCGCCGTCAGGAAGGTCATCGCGATTAACTGAAGTGATTACCGTATGGGCCAGGTTGAGTTGGCGAACGGCTTCTGCCACATGGCGCGGTTCCTGCGAATCAAGCGAACCTGGCGCGCCTTTGCCGACAGCGCAAAAGCCACAATGCCGCGTACAAATGTCGCCGCCCAACATGAAGGTGGCGGTGCGATCCGACCAGCATTCGAAGATGTTTGGGCAATGGGCCTCCTGACATACTGTGTGCAGATTTAGGCCTTCAATGAGACTCAAGACATGATTCTGATTCTCGGGATCGCCCAGACGGATCTTCAGCCACTCAGGCTTTCGCTGGCGCGGCTTAACCGTATTACTTATGACTCTTAGTTCGCGTGACATTCTGTGTTCTCTCGGGTTTTTAGATTCTAGCATCGCCAGGTTGATTCGGCACTTTCACACAAAACTGCGCGGATCTACAGAACCGAGCGCGGAACCGGGGTCCCCGGCGGGGCAGCCCCGCTGGGGTGGTGGATGCGCCGGATGCTAAAGGCCACTTTTGGTAATACTGATGCAAGCAATACTGTTCACCAGCAGTTCTTCCAGCATCCGGCGCTACCGCGCTCGGTTCTGTAAATCTGCGGAATCTGCGGATAGTTTTAAGAAACCCTACCCGATCGAGACGCATCTATGCGTTATACTGCGCGCGCCTTTTGATATTCCCACGCCGCTCTCAACCTTGAAATTCTAAACGGAGGTAATCCCATGAAACGGATGCTGACCCTGCTTGCGCTTGTCTTGATCCTGACAACTGCCTCGATCGCCTATGCCGATATTGCCCGCCCTAAACCCGAACCCTCAAAGCCAGCTGAACCAAGAGAACTTGTACACACAAACATCGTTATCGTACCCGACTCGAAAACTTTCGGCGGCGCTCGGTTGCAACTCTCTGAAAGCACAGTCAAGGAACTACGCGACGCTTTGAACGCTGGGACCGTGGGACAGTCGTTCACGCAACGTGTGACACACAGCCCGGCCAACACGATTGTCGCCGGCGTGCTTCTCTTCCTGTCTGTCTCGTTTGCCGGAATTTGGCTGGTCCGTTCCTCCGGCTCTGCGAATTCACGCGGGCAGAAACTAGTGGCCGGCGCACTGGTTGGACTCGCTACTTTAGGCGCGGCCGCGATTATCACCCAGGCCAACGCTGGTCCACCGCCGGCGCACTTTTGGCGCAACCTGACAAAGAACTTAGACGCCGGGAAACCCACGAACGGCAGTATGGTCATTGAAATCGTTCCTGACAGCGTGGGCACGAAACTAATTATGCCAGTTCCAAAGACGGCAAATACGGACGATTAAACAATGGAACGCACGGCCAATTTAATCGCGTGGCGATCGGCGCGACTCTCTGAACGACAAACGCGCGCGAAACACTTCGCCGCTACGTTGGTAGCGTGTGCGTGTCTTTCGGCGCTGCTTGCCGGCTTCGTTCCCTTACAGTTTTCCATTCTCACGGTTTTTCTCTTTGCCGGGCCACACAACTGGTTTGAGTTGCGCTATTTCCTAACGCGCTTGCCGGTACGTTTTGGTAAATCGCGCACCTTCTTTGTCACGGCTTTCGTCGGGATTGGCGTGCTCACTATTTCCTATTTGTGCATGCCGGTATTGTCGAGCGCCGGTGTCTGGTCAGATGCCGCCTGGCCCAGTGTGCTCGCCACCTGGAACACTCTGCTGCTGATATGGCTGGGAGTTTTGGTCTGGCTGCGTGGAAAGCAGAAAAGTGGGCAGACCACCCGGCGCGATTGGTTCTGGGCCATACCGGCGGCGCTCGCTCTAAGTTCAGTTAACTGGCTCGCACCCGAGTTCTTCAGCCTGGCTATTGTTTACATGCATCCCCTGGTTGCACTCTGGTTTTTGGATAGGCACCTGCGCAGAACTCGCCCCGAGTGGCTGAGTGTGTACCGCCGTTGTCTTTGTTTATTACCACTGCTGCTCGCCGGACTAATCTGGCAACTCTCGAGCACCGCGCGGCTAGCGGACGACAACGGACTCTTCTGGCGCATTACACAACATGCCGGCGCCCAGTTGCTGCCAAACGTATCGAGTCACATGCTCGTGGCTGTGCACGTCTTTTTGGAGATGCTTCACTACGGCGTCTGGCTGGTTGCGTTGCCGCTGATTGGACCACTGAGGAGATCGGCGAACTCGAGGTCGGAGGCCGCCGGCTACGCGCCGGCGCCCAGGGCGACTTTGGGCCGCTCATTCTGGGACATCAAGAGTGTTCCGTTGGCCAGGCATCCTCAGGGCTTTCCGAAGCTGGTCAGTTTTGCATTACTGATGGGACTGTTTGTGGTCGCAATACTGTGGCTTGGTTTTTCGCTGGACTACTCGACAACGCGCGACATCTATTTCACCGTTGCCATCGCGCACGTATTAGCAGAGGCGCCGTTTCTGCTGAAGATACTCTGAGTCCTGAGTACTGAGTACTGAGTTCTGAGTTCTGAGTAATGAGTGAGAATTTATCGAGCTTTCGTGTCGTTTAGAACGGGCACTTGTGCCCCGTTCGCGCGGACAAGTCCGCATTCTAAACGGGAGAAATGAGGCCTTCTGCTTTCTGCCTTCTGCTTACTGCTTACTGCTTTCTTCGCCCTATGTCGCCAAACGAACTCTGGCATTTCCTACCTCTCGGTTACTTGTTGACGATTCTGATCGAGACGCCAATCCTCATTGTGGGCTTATCGCGCAGACATACGCTCAAGCGTAAGGTCCTCGCGGGCGTCTGGCTAACGGCGTGCACGTATCCCATCGTGGTTCTGGTTTTACCCGTGCTCTTCGCTCGGCAATCAAGAACTGTTTACCTGCTGGTAGCGGAAACGTTTGCTCCGCTCGCGGAGTGCATCCTGTTCTGGTTGGCATTCGGATCGCGCGAAGAAGCCGGCAAACCTTCAATGTGGCGCGACTTCATCGCCATCATTCTTGCCAATCTTGCTTCCTTTGGTGTTGGTGAGGTGTTGAATACGTATGGCTGGTTTGGATTGGTGTAGGCAAACTATTTAGTTTGCGAAGCGCTTCAATACCACGCCATTACAGAACCGAGCGCGGGAGCGCCGGGCGTTATGGGCCATTGTGGCGATGAAGTCAGTACCACCTCGCGGTAGCGGGTGGGTCTCTTACATTCCAATTGTCGATTTCCTCGGAACCCACCCGCTACCGCGAGGTGGTACTGGCTTCATCGCCCGGAGGCCTCTTGCATCGGAGCTTCCGCGGCTGGTTCTGGTTTTCCCTGCTTACGTCGTTTGTACCTAATCAGCAAAAACACCAATGCCCCACAAAAGGCCATCGATAAAACAAGTATCACAGCCAGCAACGCCACGATCACTCCCCATCCTACCGACTGCATCGGACCAGGAGGAGGCACATCAAGTAAAAGCAAAAGCTGATTCACGCTCAATCTTCCTTCTGACTCAGGAGTTGCGACAACAAATCGCTATCGATATTTCCACCGGAGATCACGACACCCACTCGCTTCGCACCTGCGGGCAACTTGCGCGTAAGCACGGCCGCCGCGGCTGCGGCACCGGACGGCTCAACCAGCAGCTTCATGCGAAACAGGAAAAGCTTTATCGTTTCAATTATCTCATCGTCCGAAACCGTCAGAACATCTTCCGCCGTCTTCTGTAGGAGGGGAAAAGTCAACGTCCCTGGCGACTGGACGCGCAAGCCATCGGCAATTGTCGGCGGCGGCGGAATCGCAACGCGCTCCCCTTTGAGAAAGGATTGGCGTGTGTCGTCGGCAGTGTCAGGCTCAACCGGAAAACATCGAATTTCCGGATTCAGCCCTTTTGCCGCGACGCTAACTCCTGCAAACAACCCACCACCGCTGCACGGCGCCAGCAAACAATTCAGATCGGGAACTTCTTCGAGAAACTCCAGACCACAAGTCCCCTGGCCGGCCAGGATCATATAGTCGTCATACGGCGGGACCAGCACTCGCCCGTCTCGTTGCGCTATTTCCACGGCCACCGTTTCACGGTCCTGGCTCTGACGATCATAGAAAACGATTTCAGCACCATAAGCCCGCGTCGCCGCGACCTTGGCCTTTGGCGCGTCGTCGGGCATCGCAATGACTGCACTAACACCTGCCTCCCTCGAAGCCAACGCCACAGCCTGCGCATGGTTCCCTGAAGAGAAAGCGGCGACACCGCGTCGCTTTTCCTCCGGCGTCAGCGACAGAATTCTGTTTGTCGCTCCGCGAATCTTGAAGGCGCCCGCGCGTTGGAGGTTTTCACATTTGAAGAACACCTCGCATCCGGCACGTTCGTTGAACGAACGTGAAGTGATGACCGGCGTGCGATGAATGTGGCCGTCGATTCTGGCGGCGGCTTCTTTAATTTTCTCGAGAGTCAGCATATTGAGAGTCTAGCCGCCAAGACACCAAGTGCGCCAAGGACGGCAAAGAGAGTTAGACACAACTCAGTCCAACAAGGCTTTACAACTGTTTATCGCTTGGCGCTCTTGGCGTCTTGGCGGCTATCTTCCTGCTCCAGCTGCCTATCAAACACGTCAGCAAAGTGCACGATGATTCGGTCTTCAACCTGGCCCATGTCAACTTCATGGCCCAGCAGATCGTCCATCGAAGTTACCTGCTCGCCATCGCAGGCGATGATCAAATTGAAGAAACTTAAATCAGTATTTACGTTCAACGCAAACCCGTGTGTGGTTACCCAGCGCGCGATGTGCACACCAATCGCCGCCACCTTTCCGCGCGACGTGTGAACGCCGGTGAGTCCTTCGATCCGAAACGCAGGTATCGCAAAATCCGCAAGTGTTCGAATCAACACTTCTTCCAGATCCCGAACGTATTGGCGAATGTCTTCTCGATCCGGGCTCAGGTTGATTATCGGATAACCAACAATCTGGCCCAGCCCGTGATAGGTTATTTTTCCGCCCCGATTTGTTTCAAACA
>JBGTCM010000509.1:0-3076 GCA_041748795.1 Pyrinomonadaceae bacterium | reverse complement strand
AATCTGAGCTCGCTCGCCGAAGAACTCGCCTTGCTTCATCAGGTGGGAATGCGGATCTGCGTGGTCCATGGCGGAGGAAAACAGCTCAACGACCTCGCCTTCCAAATGGGAATCGAACAAACAATAATCGACGGCCGCCGCGTTACGGACGATGCGACCCTCGAGATGGCCAAGATGGTCTTTGCGGGAAAGATCAACACAGACATTCTGTCGGCACTACGCAATCGTGGTATCGAAGCAGTGGGCTTGTCCGGAGTAGACGGGAACATAGTGCACGCCGAACGACGGCCGCCGAAGGATGTGCTAAACCGGGAAACAGGTGAAACGTCACAAGTTGATTTTGGACATGTTGGCGACGTTGTGAAAATCAACTCGCGTCTGCTGACGGTCTTGCTCGATCAAGGTTATCTGCCCGTCATCTCTTCGTTGGGAGCCGACGCTGAAGGCACTGTCTTCAATATCAACGCCGATACGATCGCTGCCGAAATCGCCGCGCAATTAAAGGCAGAAAAGTTGATCTTGCTTTCCGACGTTGATGGACTGTATTTGCGAGCCGGTGAGCCCGGGACCAAGCTATCCCGCCTCACCGCCGGGGAAGCTGAGACAATGATTGCGAACGGCACGGCCAGCGGCGGAATGATTCCCAAGCTGCAAAGTATCGTTGCCCTGCTAGGTCGTGGGGTTCACAGCGCTCACATTCTCAGTGGTTCGAGTCGCAACGCACTGCTTACCGAAATCTTCACCGACAGCGGCACCGGAACCATGATCGTGGCCTAAGCAGGCTCTTTGAAGAACTGAGGACGATCCACGAATCGACACTAAAAAGAGCCATGGTTTCGCGCGGTTTCGTGTCCTTTAGTGGATAGTCATTGCAGTATAATGCATGAGACTAACGGCCAATTGATCACCGAGAACCGTGGATAACGAAGCGATAGCCCGACGTTTCTACCGCCTTGCTGCGTTAATGGATATTCGTGGCGACGACCCCTTTCGCCTGCGTTCTTATCGAAACGCCGCCGAAGCCATCGAGACCTGGCCCACGTCTCTGCAAAAGATTGCCGCGAATGAAGGTATCACTGGTTTACAGTCGATCCCCGGCGTCGGCAAGGCCATCGCCCAGAAGATAATTGAGTTGTTGGATCGGGGCACCTTCGATGCGTGGGAGAGACTAACTGCAGAAACACCGGAAAGTGTGCTGGACCTGCTGGAGATTCCGGGCATTGGCCCAAAGACCGCCGCTACCCTTCATCAAAAGTTTAAAGTTTCCTCGCGCGCCGAACTGAAGAAGTTTGTTGATGGCGGAGGGTTGGAAATTGTAGACGGGATCGGCCCCAAGACTGCGGTAAGGATCAAAGAGAGCCTCACTTAGAATTCAATTCCTGCTTGAATCTTCGATGTCTAGTTGGCATGATGCAGGCGGATGGACTTTGAAATTATCGGCCAACTGACCGAGGTAAAGACGATTGCTTCGGGAACTGGAGTACGTGATCGTGGGCGCCTGAAGAGGACTTATGGTCGTGGACGATGGCGAAAACGCAAAGGAAAAGCAAGCGTTCGACTACCGGATCGCACAATAAGACTGGCTGAGGTTCATTGGTACGAAGCGCACGGGATCGGAAAAAAGGAATTCAAACTAAAGCTCCCATTCCTGGATTAGCTATGAAGAAAAAACCGAGCAAGAAAACCATTATGGCTATGACGCCACGGCACCGAAAACGCGTAATTACCAGTAAGCGTCAAGAGTATCCACAATTTGCTGTGTGCATTAACAACGAGGGCTACAAGGCATCGCTGGAACTTGGAAAGCTCTACCGAATTCTGCCGGACAAGCAGGCTCAAACGCATGGTCTGGTGCGAGTAATCGATGAAAGTGGTGAGGACTACGCTTACGCCGCTAATCGATTTCAGTCGATGAAAGTTTCCTCGGTAATTGAGAAGGCGCTGTTGGATTCTCATCGTTCGATTCCCAAATCAATCCGCCTTAGTCGTCCGTAACCGCTAACTTCATCCCCCAGAGGCAACCAATGAAAAAAATCAAACGCCGTGACTTCGTGCGAAACAGCGCCATCGCCGGACTAACGCTCGCCTCGGCGAAGTCAACAGTCGCCCAGTTTCCAAACATTTTAATTCAGACAGGTGTGAAGCCTGTGGTGGTAGCGTCCTCGAATGGCAATCGTTTCAAGAACGGCGGCACCATGACTTCGGTGCAGAAGGCGTTCACGATGATGAGCCAGGGGGCCGATGTCCTGGACGCAGTGATAGCCGGCGTGAACATCTGCGAACTCGATCCACTCGACGACAGCGTGGGTTATGGCGGGTTGCCAAATGCCGATGGCATCGTGCAGCTGGACTCATCATGCATGCATGGCCCGAAGAGGCGCGCCGGTGCAGTTGCCGCGTTGGAGGGTGTGCGCACGCCGTCAAATGTTGCGAAGGCAGTCCTGGACTACACCGACCACCACCTGATCGTAGGCAAAGGCGCGCAGACTTTTGCCCGCAATATGGGCTTCAAGATCGAAGATGACCTAAACACAGACAATTCACGGAAGCTTTGGTTGGAGTGGAAACGTCGCACCGATCCCTCTCACTATCTCGACCCGAAAACGCGTGCTGAAGTTTGGCATCGGGAGGGTTTGAAAATGGTTGAGGAAGGACTAATCGACCGCGAACACTACTACGGCACGATCAACTGCAACGGAATTAATTCCAAGGGCGAGATTTGCGGCGTAACCACGACCAGTGGACTTGCCTGGAAGATACCCGGACGTGTGGGAGACTCGCCCATCCTCGGCGCGGGGCTATATGTCGACGGTGAAGTGGGCGCCGCCGGATCAACCGGCCGAGGCGAAGCGAATCTTTATAACCTCTGTTCGTTTCTCATTGTCGAGGAGATGCGCCGCGGCAAGCATCCGAAAGATGCGGGTATGGAAGCGCTTCGACGAATCAAAGCCAACACCGTCGAGAAGCGTTTACTAAACAGCAAAGGCAATCCAAACTTCGGCATCAACTTCTACATCCTCAACGCAAAGGGCGAACACGCCGGTGTCACGATGTATCCCGGCGCGTCCTACGCCAT
>JBGTCM010000508.1:0-3225 GCA_041748795.1 Pyrinomonadaceae bacterium | reverse complement strand
ACGGGTATAAACGCTATGAGGTCGAAGTTATGGAAAAGACTAATTCTCTGACGAAAAAGTAACCGAATGTGAACGTGTCAATTATTTTGGGGTCATAACTAGTTAAGCCATAGTTATTGGATAGAAAGTCCGCTGCAACTGTTAGTTGCGTAAGCTACCCGTCAAGCGCACAGTTCTAAACTAGAGTTTTCTGCTGTTATCCGGCGTTTGAATTCGGCCGGCGGGATGTTCCCCAACGATCTGTGGGGACGTTGTTCGTTATAGCTGAGCAGCCAGGCCCAGCTGATGTCTCGCACCTGTGCAAGGGTGGAGAAAATGTGCGGATCGAGCATTTCGGTCCGGTATGTTCTATTGAAGCGTTGGATATAAGCGTTCTGGTTTGGCTTCCCGGGCTGTATGTAATCGGGTTTGACTTGATTCTCGCTGCACCAGTCGGCAAAAGCCTGGGCGGTCATCTCCGGGCCGTTATCGATCCTTATTGCCCTAGGCACCCCTCGCTGTGATTTCAAACGATCAAGGACACGGACCAAACGTCCTGCTGTGATCGATGTATCCACAACGATCTCCAGGGCCTCGCGAACGCCTTCGTCGATGATATTGAGCACCCGGAACCGTAATCCCGAGTACAAAGTGTCGCTCATGAAGTCGAAAGACCATGTGTCGTTGACCTTGGCCGGAACATCCAGGGTTGCCGGTACCCGCAAGTCCGCCTTTTCAGGTTGAGCTTCATCGCTTTATAGACCCGCCACACTCGCTTGTGGTTCCATTTGTGCCCAATCATCCGGAGCCGGTGAAAGCACAGCCAAAAGCCCCATCGCCCATGCTCACCGATGATCTCATTGAGAGCCTCGATCACTGGAGCATCCTTAATTGCCCTTCTTTCTTCCGGGTCCTTTCGATACCATGCCCGACGTGATAGACCCGCTATCGCACATGCTCTCGCGATCGAGAGCGACCAGATCCCGATCAAGAACTCCACCGCCCATCGTCGCCGGTCGGGCGTTATAACTTTCCCACAAGATCCTTTATCGCCCGGTTCTCAAGTGCCATGTCCGCGTACATCTTCTTCAAGCGGTTGTTCTCGTCCTCGACATCGGACACGGAGGCGAAACAGTCGGTATCAGCACCGAATTCGATGCTTATTTCGACCACGGATACACGGTAATCGTTTTGTCGAACTACGACCCGCCAGCGGCAGCAAATGTTTCAGGCAAGCTCGAAGAGTTGATTATTCGGGAGTAAGTCTCAATTTGGAATTTCTAATGGCGTTGGAAGTGGGATTGAAGGATTGGAAGAAATTGCCGTAATTTAGGAGTACAAAATGACTATGTTCGCTATTCGATTGCGACGAAACATTAAGGCCTTGGTGGTAATGCTTACCACTGTCCTGATGATAATCAGTGCCGCATTTATTAGGCCTTTAGGAGTAGCGGCAGATTTATCTTCGAATTCGAATACTTCGACCGAATCGCTTTCCGAGAAAGACCGGACCAAGGTGTTTGAGAAGGTTTGGCAGGCAGTCAATGATAAATATTTTGATTCGTCTTTCAATGGCGCAGATTGGAATGCGGCGCGAGAACGCTACCGTTCGCGTATCGATGGATTGAAAAGCGATGAAGAATTCTATGCGCTGCTCAATCAAATGCTTGGAGAACTGCGCGATGCTCATACTCTTTTCCGCACGCCGCGTCAGCGCGAGGCAAGCAAGAAGCGACAAGCCACCAGCTCAGGCATTTCTATTCGCGAGATTGAGGGCATGACCGTCAGCGTCGATAAAGACTCGGACGCGTCCCGGGTCGGCGTTGAAACCGGAATGGTCGTGCGAACAATCGATGGACAGCCTTTTGCCGAACGACTCGCCCAAGCTCAGAGAGAAGTTAGCGAGTCGACATCGGATCGACTCACGCGATTACGCGTCTATGCGCGCTCACTTGCGGGCGAACCAAATACACAATTGAGACTTGAGTTGACCCGGGCGAATGGAACTCCCTTTGAGGTCGAGCTTACACGCCGAGTAGTTTCAAACGTATCGCCGTTCACGTCGTCTCTGCTTCCATCGGGATTCGCTTACATCAAATTTAATGCGTTTGACTCATCCGCCGGCAAAGAATTTAAGAGCGCGTTGATAAAGCTCAAGGAGGCTCCGGGACTGATCATTGACCTGCGTGGCAATGGCGGCGGTGATGTTCAGGAGATGCTGCGCATCGCCGATTACTTTTTCAACACCAAAGTCTTTTTTGGTCGAGGAGTTACACGATCCGGCAAACCGCTTTCGTTTCTGGGCGGTTTGGTGCGCGTTCCGCTAGAGGCTTATGTCGGCGGCCCAGGAAAACAAATTTACAGCAAGCCTGTTGTTATCATTACGAGCGAGAGAACGGGCAGCGCGGCGGAGTCTTTTTTTCACGGCGGTGATGCAGGAGAACGATCGGGCGTGGGTGTTCGGCAGGCAAAGCTGTGGCTGCGTCAATGCGGTCATCAACCGAATCGGCGTGAAAGGCGGCGGGGAGCTACAAATCAGTGAGCTTGGTTACCTCTCATCAAAGGGACGCAAACTCGAAGGTGTAGACATCACGCCGGATAAAGTTGCCGTAGCAACACTCGCCGATCTTCGCAGCCGCCGAGATGCTTGGATAGATGAAGCGGAGAACTTCCCGAGGAAGCATTCCAAAAAATGACAGAGAATACGTGGCTTACCGAAGGTCCAGCCGGAGGCCTCAAAAAGAACTTCGCATACGCGATCGGAGCCGTAACGTCTGACTGCTCGCGTAGTCTTGGTAACGAACTCCTAAGAGCGTCATCAAGAAGTCTTGACATACTTCTATCTTTGGTTTAAAACCACGGCTGCGCGGTGCTCAGGAGTGCATAAAGCGACTTGCTTAGTCGCTGGCAGAGCGTTTGAGGTGCTTTTCGGGATCGAAGTTCTCGCACGAAAATGCTGTCTCGATACCCCATGTGAAAGTAATGCGTTCCGCAAGTGTTTGAGCTTTGAAGCTTCCTACCTCGGCTGCGCAGAAGCTGCTTCGCGAAATATTGCCGCCCTCAACCACATCAGGATCGACAATAAGAAAATCGACCGGCTTGTTATGCTGATGCCTCAGCTCATCGACCAAGCGTGCAATGGCAGGTCTCGCAACGGACCCGGTTCAACCTGGTCCTACGGACTATCAAACGAAGGCGGTTATATTCTCGCGGCATTACAACAGCCGCCTGAGTGAAACTGCGATC
>JBGTCM010000507.1:0-9830 GCA_041748795.1 Pyrinomonadaceae bacterium | reverse complement strand
GTTGCTCTGCCGTCCACTTCGACTTTTCCGGTGAGTTGTAGACCGCTTCGACGCGCTTAAAGAGTGCTTCGTTTTGCGTGATCTTGTCGTTGAAAGCAGCCAGTTTCGGCGCCATCTCGCGCTGGACTAATTGATAATCCGGCGTGCTCATCGTCGCGCCCCACACGCTATACAAAGTGCCAACGCGGTTAAGGGTGCGTCCGGCTCGCTCCAGCGCCTCGATGGTATTGGCGAATGTGGGTGCTGCGGGATCGGCCGCGACGCGATCTACCTCCACAAGATTCTCCGCCATCGCAGCTTCCAGAGCGGGCTTGAAGAGCGCTACCTGAACGCGGTCAAACGGTGGGACACCGCCATACGCCCCTTCCCATGTCGCATTCAGCGGATTCACAGTAGTCTCGTGAGCATTGGACGGTGCGTTTGGAGACTGCGCATTCACGGCAGTGGGTAGATTCATAACATTAGTAATGGCAAGCCCAGTTACGAGAAACGCAAACATAGAGGTCCGGCCGCGTCGAAGTAGTTGAAACATAACTTTATTCTTCCTGAGTATGACTTCGTTGCGCCATATGACCAGCGCCGAAGAGATTTCCAACCCGAATGAGCTAAGTATATTTGCGCGGGCGAATGGTTGTACAGCAATGGATATATCGACTCCCGGTGGTGGCGTGAATGATTCGCCTCGCGGAGCGATCTCATTAGCACCGCGGCTTCAGCCCGGTGATCACAACCGCAAACCGATCTGAGAACCGTTTTTAACGGTTTTCGATGCACTGCCAGAGAAACCGTTAGAAACGGTTAAGAATTGTCTTGGCCGCATTTCCACACCGGGCTGAAGCCACGGTGCTAATGAGATCGCTCCGCGAGGCTATAAGGATCGTGGGATTCCACGAGGCTGAACGCTTGGGCGGGCCATAGGAATGTAGAAGTGGGAGGTGGGTCGGGAGTGGGGGTTCGCCCCCGCCCACCTCCCCTTTATCCTCCTCTCAGCGGTGGAGAGGGGGAACTTGATTAGGGCGTGTTGCGGGGCATCATCCTGTTGGCGGGCAGTCCGTAATAGTAATCGCCTTGCATCTCCCATCGCTGCAGATTGAATTGGCGACGGGCGCCACAATTCACACAACTGCGGTAAGCCTGCCCTTGTATCGAGAATGGCCGGCTCATTTCTCTGTGACGGCAGCCGAATAACCTGGTTAACCAGCCGGGTGCCGAATTCCTTGAAAAGGAATTTATCTGCGCTTGGTTATGAATAATTGCTGTTGCCGTTTGCATGACCGTAAACCTCTTTTGCGTTTCCTCAATTCTCCCTTCATCTACTAACGCGCAAACGAATGAGGAAAAGTATCAGGTCAACGGGGCAGTAGCCCGACCGTCAGGGAGGGCGTACAAGTTGGACTAGCTAACGACCTCCCTAACGGTCGGGCTACTGCCCCGTTTGTCGACCGCCAATTATTGGCATTCGCAATTCTGTCTTATAATTCTTCGCCTTTAATCAGTATGCCCATGGAGCCGTTGCGCTTGAACCAGCAGGTTTCCGAGAACGTCACACAACTGCTGATCGATCTCTCAAATGGCGATCGTGACGCGGTTGATATTTTGCTACCCGTAATCTACGATGAACTGCGAAAGCTAGCCGCCAACTACCTGCGCCGCGAACGTCCCGATCACACCTTGCAGCCCACTGCCCTCGTGCACGAAGCTTACTTACGCCTGGTGGATCAAACGCGGGTTACCTGGCAGAACCGCGCGCATTTTTTTGGCGTAGCCGCCCAAATCATGCGCCGGCTGCTGGTCGATCATGCGCGCAGGCATAACGCGGAAAAGCGCGGCCAGAATTTTCAGAAGATCTCCCTTGATGAAAACGTAGATCGGGCAGTGGAGCGCAGCACCAGGATGATCGCGCTCGACGACGCGCTCACGGCTCTGGCTGAGGTGGATCAGCGAAAAGCGCGTGTGGTGGAACTGCGTTATTTCGGCGGCCTCTCAATTGAAGAAACTGCCGGCGTCATGGGCGTGACGCCGACTACCGTTAAGCGGCATTGGCGCTTTGCAAAGGCCTGGCTGCATGGCGCGATGGAGAAATGAGCTTAGCGATCTGTATTCCAGCGCCAACGGCGCGAAATGTAAAAGCCTGGGGCAGCGCCCCAGGAGACAGCCGGACGGTTTTGGAAGCGCTGAAGGCGCGAAATGAGAAGTATCAATGGAAGAGAGAGCTATTGGAGTTGGCGGCTTTCATTTCGCGCCTTCAGCGCTGGTAATTTAGCTGAGGCTACCTGGGCCGTTGGCCCAGGCTGTTACATTTCGCGCCTTCAGCGCTGATACCGGAAGCCTTTCCCGATCTTTAACCGCTCGGGTTTTGGCATAAGTAAGATCCCATTCAACACGATGACTCCCGAACGCTGGCGACAAGTTGAGGACATCTTTCAGACCGCGCTCGATCTCGGACCTCAGGAGCGTGCGGTCTACGTGGCCCAGGCTTGTGCCGAAGACATCGATCTAAAACGCGACGTCGAAAACTTGCTGTCCCAGCACGAGAGTGCGGGGGGCCTGCTTGAAGATCCGCTTTACGGCGATACAGAACTAAGCGCGCTCGAGGCCTTCGTCTACGAGGAAGAAGACCCCTTGATAGGACGACGTTTGGGCGCGTACCGAATCGAGCGCGAGATCGGCCGCGGCGGCATGGGCGCCGTCTATGAGGCTGTCCGTGTGGACAAGGAATTCATGCTGACCGTCGCCATCAAGCTGGTGAAACGCGGCATGGATACGGACTTCGTCCTGCGCCGTTTTCGTAAGGAACGTCAAATCCTCGCTGCCCTGGACCATCCGCATATCGCGCGGCTCATGGATGGCGGCACTACCGACGACGGACTGCCCTACTTCGTCATGGAATTCATCGAGGGGCAGCCGCTTTATCGTTACTGCGACGCTAATCGATTGACCATCGCCGAACGCCTTAGACTTTTTCGCGCGGTTTGTGATGCCGTTCATTATGCCCACCAGAAACAGGTGGTGCATCGCGACATTAAGCCCTCAAATGTTTTAGTCACTTCCGAAGGAGTGCCGAAGCTTCTAGATTTCGGTATTGCCAAACTGTTGAATCCGGCGCTGGCGGGCGACATAACTCACGATCCGACGGCAACCGCGATGCGTCTGATGACACCGGAGTATGCCTCACCGGAACAAGTCCAGGGCGCGCCGGCAACACCGACCACCGACGTCTACTCCCTCGGCGTGTTATTGTACGAACTACTCACCGGCCACCGTCCGTATCGTTTGCGCAACCGCGCGCCACACGAAATCGCGCGTGTGATTTGTGAAGAAGCTCCCGCGCCGCCGAGTTTTATCATCACGCGTCCGGAAGACCTCTTGCCAAACGTATTCTCCGGCGATGAGGCAACGACACTTCAACATCTGTTTGAGAGTCGCGGTTCTAATTTGGAAACGCTGCGCCGCGAACTATCAGGCGACCTGGACACCATCATTCTCAGGGCCCTGAGAAAAGAGCCTGAGTGGCGCTATCAAACAGCCGAGCAGCTGCGTGACGACATCACCCGTTATCTGGACGGAATGCCGGTTTCCGACTTGCCCGACTACCCTCTTCTGGGTTTCCCACGGCAGACCCACCCCATCTCAACTGAGAATTCACTGGCGGTCCTGCCGTTGAAACTCCTGGACGTGCAGCACGGCGCCGACTCAGGGCCAGACTACCTCGGCACCGGGCTAGCTGATGCCCTGATCACGCGGTTGAGTGGCATCCGGCGTTTCGCAGTGAGACCAACGAGCAGCGTGCTCCGTTACGGTGCGGAATCGGACCCGATCATCGCTGGTCGCGAGTTGGGTGTAGCGTTTGTGCTGGACGGCCGCGTCCGGCGGGCCGGGGATCATATTCGCGTTACGGTTCAATTGTTAAGTGTGCGCGACGGGACCGCGGTTTGGGCTGGACAGTTTGACGAGAACTTCACGGACGTATTGAGTCTCGAGGATGCGATTTCCGCGAACGTTGCGGAAGCGATTGTTCCCCATCTGAGCGGCGATGAGCGCCTGCGACTGGCGAAACGCGGCACCGACAATCCGCAAGCTCACGAAGCCTATCTGCGTGGCCGTTTCTATTGGAACACGTTTACCGAAGACGGATTCGCCAAGGCGATTGTCTGTTATCACCAGGCCATTGCGGTCGATCCAAACTATGCGGTGGCTCACGCCGGCGTGGCCGAATATTACAACTGGCTCGGCAGTTACAGCGTGCTGCCTTTTCGCGAATGCTCCGCTGCCGCATACGAGGCCGCATCTACCGCGGTGGCCATCGATCCGATTCTCGCGGAAGGTCATGGGGCTCTCGGTCAGGCCATACTGACTCGCGATTTCGACTGGCCAAATGCCGAGCGTCAGGTGCTGCGCGCAATCGAGCTCAACCCCAACTATGCGTCGCCGCGTATCTGGTACGCCTTCCAGCTCGCAATGGAAGGTCGTTTCACGGAATCGCTTCGGGAAGCGCACATCGCCCGCGATCTTGATCCGATGGCTATTGTTTCGCGTTTCGCCGTGGCCTGGTGCTCATATCACGCGCGCCGCTTCGATCAAGCCCTCGCCCTTTGCCGTGACGCATTAGCTGCTGAGCCAAACAACTTCATGATGCTCTACTGCTCGAGCTTTGTGTTGGGCCACGTGGGCCAACACAGCGAAGCAATTGCCAATGCTCAAAAGCTGGTCGAGGTAATGGGTAAAGCGTCGCACACTTTGGGCACGTTGGCGGTCGCTTACGCCAGGGCGGGTGATAAGACTGCCGCGGAGAAGGTGCTGCGAGAAATGGACGAGATTGACGAACAGCGATACATCTCGCCCTACCATCGTTCGCTGATTCATTCAGCACTCGGTAACGTAGAAAAAGCCCTCGAACTCCTCGAGCGCGGATACAAGATCAGAGACGCAAAGATTCTCTGGAGCGCCGTTGATCCCGAGCTGGCGCCGTTGCATGGTCACCCTCGTTATAACAATCTCTTAAAGAAGTTGAATCATCGGCTGGCGGCTATTCCCACGTTGTCCTCCCAGACGACCCTTGGCCAGGAGTCGATTGCTGTTCTGCCCTTCAAGGTTTTCAGCGCTCCGACCGACAGTACCGGCGACGAATATCTCGGCGTGGGGCTGGCTGATGCATTGATAACCCGCTTGAGTAATGTTCGGCGACTGATCGTGCGCCCGACGAGCAGTGTCCTTCGCTATCGCAGCGGGAGCATTGACCCGATCACAGCTGGTCGTGAGCTCAACGTCGACTATGTAGTGGATGGGAGTGTGCGGCGTTCAGGAAACCGTCTGCGCGTCACCGCCCAGCTCCTGAGTACGAGTGAAGGAATCACGCGGTGGGCGGAACAGTTTGATGAAGAATCGACCGACGTGCTTCAACTCGAGGACTCGATCTCAGAGCAAGTGGTGACTGCGCTCCTGCCCCAGCTTACGGGTGACGAGGAACGTCAACTCTCTAAACGAGGGACCGATAGTGCAGAAGCATTTGAATCGTATCTGCGCGGACGTTACTACTGGAACAGTTACACCGAAGCAGGACTGGCCAAGGCGCTCGAGTGTTACAACCACGCCATTAGCTTGGATCCGAATTATTCGCTGGCCTATACAGGCATAGCGGATTACTACAACTGGCTGGGCGTCTTCGGTATCAGGCCGTTTTCGGAAACCGCCGCTGCAGCAAAGCGTGCTGCAAGCAAAGCAGTCGAACTTGATCCGGCTTCGGCGGAAGCTTATAGCGCTCTCGGTTTTGCTACTGTCACCAAAGAATTTGATTGGGCAGTCGGCGAAGGCGAACACCGGCGAGCAATCGAAATCAACCCCAACTATGCTACCGGCCACCACTGGTACTCGTTTCATTTGTTGATGGTCGGACGGTTTGAAGAGGCGTTGCGGGAGATGCTGCGAGCGCGCGAGCTCGATCCCCTTTCGCCAAGCATCCTGCAGTCGTTAGCTTGGGCCTATTATCAGTCGCGGCGCTTTGACGATGCGCTTGCTACTTTTCAGAAGTTGTTTGAGACCACCCCTGAGTTTGCCTTTGGTACCGTCACTTATTCGTGGGTCCTCAGGCAAGTGGGCCGAGCTGAGGAAGCAGTCAGGCTGGCGGAGAAAGCCCTCGACAGCTCGAGCAGTGGCCAGTTTTTCATCGCCGCTTTAGGCGCTAATTATGCCGCCGCTGGACGTAATGACGACGCTCGCGCAGCTTTGGACCGTTTGGATGAGATGGCGAAGACCAGTTACGTCTCCCCTTACCATCGGGCGTTGATTCACATCAATCTTGGCGAACCCGATAAGGCACTCGCGCTACTGCAGGAAGCATACGACATCAAAGATGGATGGTTGGCGTGGCTCGGAGTAGAACCGCAACTCGATCCTTTGCGAGATACTCCTGAGTTTGCCGAATTGTTGAAGAAGACCGGAAACCCTGCGCCCAGTTATCAGGCGCTTGCCGCCCGGGCCGCTGCAGCGGTGCGACGTCAATCCGAATCAGCCGCCGACACTGGACCGATTACCGCGCCTGTGAAAGCGCCCGACACGCTGCCAAGCGAAAACGAAGAGGCCCGCCAACTCTACACCGCGGGTCGTTACTACGCCGCGCGTCGTTCGACTGAGGGCCTGCGCCAGGCGATAGAGCGATTTGAACGCGCAGTTGAGCTCGATCCAGGGTTTGCGCTAGCCTACGCGGAGCTCGCCGACTGCTATTCACTTCTGAACTGGTATGTAGAACCCGCGCCTCCAGAGGCCTGGAAGCTGGCAAAACAAGCTGCGCTGAAAGCGGTTGAAGCTGATCCGAATCTGGCGGAAGCCCATGCGGCGCTTGGTTTCATTCGTCTTCATCACGATCGGGATTGGGACGATGCGGAACGCGAGCTACGAAAGGCGATTCGCTTGCGACCGAGTAATCAGGTGGCGCATCGCTGGTACGCATATAGTCTTTCGGCGATGGGACGTCACGATGAAGCCTTCGCGGAGATGCAGCGCGCTCGAGAAATTTTGCCGCAGTCGCCGGTTATGGCGACGGGTGTCGCAAACGTTCTATTCCTCGGTGGCAGGTTTGACGACGCCATCACGCAATGTCGCAAGGCGCTCGAGCTCGATCCTGGAGCAGTGGCGGCACACACCGTCTTGCGCTGGGCTTATGAGAAAAAAGGAATGCACAGCGAAGCGCTCGCGGCATATGAACAGGAGCGCGTGTTCGCGGGGGATACGCCGACTACGATGGCGAAACGTGCGCACGTTTTAGCAGCGACGGGAAAACACGCCGAAGCCAGGGTGATCGTTGAGAAGATTGTGGCTAATCGCGAGGAGCAGTTTGTTACGGCTTACGAGATTGCGATTATCTACAGTTGGCTGGGTGATATCGATCTCGCGTTTGAATGGCTGGCCCAGGCGGAACGTGAACACGCCGTGGGTTTCACGTTTGTTCGCGTCGATCCTCATCTCGAACCGCTGCGATCAGATCCGCGATTTGCGGACCTGGTTGGCAGCATTCATCGCACCGGGGAATAAGCCATTACAGAACCGAGCGCGGTAGCGCCGGATGCTAAAAGCAACTTGGTTAATGGGGTATAGCCGTACTGCAAAGCCGCATAATCTGGAAGTTGACTCTAGCAACCGGCGCTACCGCGCTCGGTTCTGTAATACTCGGCGCAGTTCTTCAGTCTTTCACCGCTTCAATCACACTGTAGGGTGACTTCGTCGGTACGATACGAGTTAATCGCAATCCCGCGCGAGCGAATAGCTCTTTATATTCGGCAGCCGTACGTTCCTTACCACCCGGTGAGACAAGCATTTCAATATCGAGCAACTTGCCAAAGTCGGGCTGGTTGGTGTCAGTGATTACGGACTCGGTTCTTAGTCCGCGGAGCGGTCGATAGCATAAAGCCTGGGGTGGAGCACAGCGAAACCCCAGGTGGGCAACCCAGGAAACTTCCAGAGCCCGCGGAGCGGGCGAAAGCGGTTGCGACTGCTGTCGGCCGCTTCGCGGGCTTTGAATAATTTCGACAACGGTTCCTGGGGTTCCGCTCCGCTGCGCCCCAGGCTTTACCCCGTCGGCCGCTTCGCGGGCTGGATTGTTCAAGGACTTTTCTCCTAGGAACATCTGCCCTTTTCGTGATAATAAGGGCGTGCTCCAAAAGTTATAAACGTACTCCCCAGCTAAAGATTCAGCCCAAGCTGCAAAGTCATGACCCGAAAACTATTGATAGTTGTCGTCGTCCTTCTGTATGTACTGCATCAGGACTGGTGGTTCTGGCGTAGCGCTCATCCATTCGTTTTCGGCTTCATTCCCATAGGGTTGTTTTACCAGGCCTGCTTCTCTGTTGCTGCCGCTCTCGTGATGTGGCTGCTGGTGAGGTATGCCTGGCCGTCTCATCTCGAACGTGAGATTGAACAAGATCAACCTAAGCGGTAACGCAAACTGTTGGTTTGCGGACCTGGCGGAAGATGCACGCTAAGATGCAAGGGTGCTGTTGGTAACGATTCGCAAACTAACAGTTTGCGTTACATCAATCTTCAGGAGGAACGCAGCGCTTGATTCCAGCCATCGTCGTTTTCATTTACCTGGCCGTCGTTCTCTATATAGGTATCTTCGCCTTCAGAAAGCCGTCCGGACCTAAGGCCGAAGACTACTTCCTGGCCAACCGGTCTCTCGGTCCATTCGTTTTTCTCTTCTCACTCTTCGGCACTAACATGACCGCCTTCGCGATCCTGGGCGCATCGGGTCACGCTTTCTCAAACGGAATTGTTACGTTTGGATTGATGGCCTCATCCTCGGGGCTGGTCATTCCGTTGACGATCTTTCTGGTGGGCACGCGCATGTGGGCCCTCGGCAAAAGATACGGCTTCATGACGCCGGTGCAGATGTTTCGCGATCGGTGGGAATGCAACCACATCGGCACCGTGATTTTCGCAGTTCAGGCAGTTTTGCTGGTTCCCTACATCATTATTGGCATTATGGGCGGCGGCACAACCCTGAATGCGGTTAGCGGCGGGTTCGTGCCTTTTTGGTTTGGCGGCGCAATCGTGGCCCTCGTTGTCATGAGCTACGTGTTCTTCGGCGGCATGCGCGGCACGGCCTGGGTCAACACGTTTCAAACGATTCTCTTCCTGGCATTCGGGACGATTGCAATCATAGTAATCGGCAGTGGCATGGGTGGATTCAGTAACGCCGTGGAGGCGATTTCGAATTCTCCGGCGCTGGCGCCTCTGCTAACTCGCGAGCGCATCTCGCCCTACTATTTCTTTAGTTACACATTCATTCCGCTGTCGGCAATTGCCTTCCCTCATATTTTGATCTTCTGCCTGACTGCCGAGAAGATGGCCCACTTCAAGAAAACTGTCATCTTCTATCCACTCTGCATCATGGCGATTTGGCTGCCGTGTGTGTTTCTTGGCGTGATGGCGAATCGAGTCGGCGACGTCCCGCAAATCCGCGCCAAGCAGGAAGCGCGAAGTTTACTGGCCACGCAAGGGAAAACGATGGCGCCGGAAGCACGCGACGAGTTGCGCGAAAAGTCTGCCGGCGACGATGTGATTCTTTTGCTATTGCAGCGCTATGCCCCGCTTTGGTTGGCCGGACTACTCGGCGCCGGAATCATGGCGGCGGTGATGGCCAGCGACTCGCAAATTCTGGCTTTGTCTACGATGTTTACCGAAGACGTTTTCGCCCACTATGGAGGTAAGGCGCGATTCGGGGAGTCTGTGCAGGTGCAAACCGGCAGAATCTTCGTGGTGTTGTTGACGTTATTTGCCTATGCAGTAGCACTGCGCGCGCCGGAGACAATTTTCGAGTTGGCTATTCAATACGCCTT